>DASPOZ010000083.1:0-9832 GCA_035625755.1 Candidatus Sulfotelmatobacter sp. | reverse complement strand
CCACCCGGGGGGGCGGTGCCTGGGGTATGGCGGGCATAAGGTCGAATCCCGCGCCTACTGGGGGATGGGCTTCAGGTCGGCGAACAGCCCAGGGTGCTCCCGCATCGCCTTCTCGATGAAGCGCGTGTCGAGGGCACGGTCCCGCGGCACGGGCGCCTTGATCTTCTTGTCCTCCAACAGGACCTTCAGGTTGTCGTCGTAGGCCTGGAGGGAGAGCCGGGAGATGCGGGACTCGAAGTTCACGTAGCGAATCGCCTTCTTGGCCACGCCCCACTCCATCCCGGGAATCCAGCGGGTGGCGATCTCGGCGGCCTCGTCCGGATGCTGGCGGGTCCATTGTGAGGCGGCCGCGTACCCCAGCACGTAACGCTCCACCACGTCCGGCTGTTTCGCGATCAGATCGTCGGGCGCCATCATGAGGATGTAATAGCCCAGAATCCTGCCGCCGCGGGCAACCAGCGTGGCGCCGGGCACCTTTTCCAGCGCCAGAGTCGGGAAGGGCTCCCAGGCCGAGATGGCGTCCACCGTGCCGTTCTGCAGGGCTGCGAACTGGTTGCCCGGCGGGACGTTGAGGAACTGGACGCGCTCCGCCGGGACCTGGTGCTTCTTCAGGAGCACCCGGAGGTACTCATCGCCCGTCCCGCCCACCACGAGACCCACGCGCCTGCCCGCCAGGTCCTCGGCGGTCCGAATGCCCGAGCCGGACCGCGCCACCACGGCCAAGTTCTCATCGTAGAACAGGGACGTCGCGTCCCCGATCACCCCCACCACCATCTTGCCCTTGAACCCCCGCTCCAGCGCAAAGGGGAAGTTGGAGTAGGCGGCGGCGCCGAACTGGATCTCGCCGGCCTGCATCGCCTTCGCCACCTCCTGGCCGCTCCCCAGGATCTTCAGCTTCAGGTCCAGCCCGTACTTCAGGAAGAGCCCTTTCTCTACCCCCACGAACGACGGCGTGTGGGCCAGCGCCAGCACCGGCGAGGCCACGGCCGCGAGGACATTGTCGGCAGCGGCGGCCGGCTGCCCCGCCCCCGCCGGCCCGGCCCAGGCCACCGCCGCGAGCACACCCAGAACCGTGATGCGCCCCGCGCAGCGCCGTCTATCCCTAGCTCCCATGGCACCGCCTCCAGTTCCCGCCATAAGACGCCAAGCGCCTCACCGCGGGCAGGCCGCTCAAAAGGGCCCAGGTGCAAGGCGGCGCGCAAAGCGCCGACTGAGGCGTACACCGGGTACGCCGCAGGGAGTGCGCGAGCGCGCCAACGCAGCAGATGGGTCCTTTTCAGCGGCCTGCGTTCAGGCGCGGGCGAAGAGCTGTCCGGCGCCCGGCACGACCGCGCGGTTGCCGACCATGCGCAACATCTTCCAGAGGGCGGAGGTGTTGCTGGAGATCACCGGTTTCTTGAGCTCCGCCTCGAGGGACTCGATGACCTCCAGGCTGCGGAAGTTGGTGCAGCTGATGAACACGGCATCCGCCTCAGGAAGGTTCGCCTCTCGCGCCAACTCGGCCGCCTTCTGGGGCGGGTACTTCGCCGGCCCGTCATCGCCCAGGCCGCGGGCCGCCAGCACCTCCAGGCCGTTGCGCTTCAGCAGGCCGGAGAGCCGCTCGTTCAACCAGACCGGGTAGGGCGAGGCGATGACGACGCGGCGGGCCCCCACGGCCTTCAGGGCCTCCACCAGGGCCGCGGAGGTGGTGGCGGCCGGCGCGCCCGTCCGCTCGCGGATGCGCTCGGCGATGAGCCGATCCGAATCCGGGCGCACGAAGCTGCCTCCGGTGCAGCCGAAGCAGATGGCATCCATCTTGGCGTGGGCCAGCGTCTCGGCGACGTGGGGCGCCTCATCGATCATCTTCACCAATACCTCTTCGGCGTCCGAGGTATGAGGGATCCGCGCGAAGTGCAGGGAGACCCCCGCAGGGGCCATGCGGGCCGTCTCGTACTCCATCACCGTGTTCCACGAGGGAACGATGAACCCGATCCGCGCCGTCCAGTCGCTCATGCCGCACCCCTCCTGGCAGGCTGCTGAAAAAGGCCCATCTGCGGCGTTGGCGCGCTCGCGCACTCCCTGCGGCGTACCCGGTGTACGCCTCAGTCGGCGCTTCGCGCGCCGCCTTGCACCTGGGCCTTTTTGAGCAGCCTGCAGACAACCCGGTTTTCAGCATCCTCCCAGTGTCCCGAGTCTGACGACCTTTTCGCTGCCCGAGCCCATTCCCGTTCCCGGCGGGACGCCCAGCGCAACCGGCCGTAGCACAGCACCGCATGGCGCATCGGTCCTGCTTGCCGGGAAGGATTGCCTTGTACCACCGTCTTCCCGCCGCTGTCAATGACGGCCGGCGGGGCTCATGCGCCTTCTGTTCCAGTCGCCGCTCCCGTCCCCGACAGCGCTGGACCTGTGCCCCCGCCCTCCTGGGAGCGTCCGGCTAGAGATGTTTCCGCAGGAGGTTAGGGTCCAGCACGACGATGCGCTGGCGCTCGATCCGGATGGCGCCCTCGCGCTCGAACGCCTTGAGGGCGCGCCCCACCATCTCGCGGGCGGTGCCGGCCATGGCGGCCAGGTCCTGCTGGCTCATGCGCGCGGGCGGGCCCCCGGCGTGTCCTCCCTCGGGGGCGAGGCCCAGGAGGATATTGGCCAGGCGGGCCGTCACCGTCTTGAAGGAGAGCTCCTCGACCAGCCGCGTGAAGTGCCGCAGTTTCCCGGCGAAGGCCGCCAGCAGGGCCAGCGCGACGGCCGGCCGCTCGCGGACGACGCGGCGGAGGGCCTCCTTGCCGATCACGTACAGGGTGGTGGGCTCCACGGTCTGCGCGCTGGCCGGGTTCGGCCCGTCGTCGAACACGGGGACCTCGTTGAAGGTGTCGCCCGGGCCCATGACCTTCAAGACCTGGACCTTGCCCTCCAGTGAAGTCTTGAAGATGCGCACGCGCCCCTCCCGGATCCAGTACATGGCGCGGCCTTCGTCCCCCTCCTGCTGGACGAATTCGCCCCGGCCGAAGGTCTGTTCCGAGACGGCCTCCCGGATGCGGGCCAGGTCCTCTGCGGCCAGGCCCTTGAAGTACGGGATGCTGCGCACGGCCTCGATGGTGATGGGCACGGATTCGGCCCTCCCCGGGGGGCGGGGTCACTCTATTGCGGGCGCGGGGCGCCGTCAACCGCGGCCCGGCGGCCGTTGACAAAGCCCCGTCCCAAAACTATGATTGGGACTCACAATCCCCCCTCAACGGGGGTTTTGCAGCACGTCGGCCCGCCCGGATCCGGCCGGATCTTCCGCCACCGGAACGCGCTTTCAGGTTGCCACCATTCCCCGGTAGCTCAATGGTGGAGCGAGCGGCTGTTAACCGCTAGGTTCGAGGTTCGAGTCCTCGCCGGGGAGCCACGACACGCCACGCCCGCCCCCGGCGGGCGTCTGCATCTCGGGTTGGGACAGGAATGTTTGACCGACGGTACGACCCGATCTTCCTCAAGGGGATCTTCGAGCGGACGCGCATCCTGCGCCGGCCCATCTCGGGGATCGTCTCCGGCTACCACGTGCTGCCCTACATCCTGGTGGGCCCCGACACGGAGACCGAGCAGCGCGCCGTGGAGGTGCGGGGCAAGATCCGGGTCTCGCCCCGCCTCGTCATCCGGCCCGGCGAGGAGGGTCAGACCTACGGCGAGGTGTTCGGCGAGTCCGAGATGATGGACCGGGTCCTGGTGGGCCGCCTGTTCGCCTTCCGCTACGCCACCCGCCGCCACGCCCTCATCGAGAGCGAGGACCTCAGCATCCGTCCCGCCGAGGGGGACCCCGAGGCACGCATCGAGCGGATCCTCGAGGAGCTGGCCCACGCCGAGATCCTGGACACCGGCTTGATCCTCTCCCCCGACGTCAAGTTCTATCCGGTCTCCATCGACCGCTTCCTGCACGAGATCCTCGACCGCGAATTCTCCGACTGAGGGCTGCTGAAAAGGGCCCATCTGCGGCGTTGGCGCGCTCGGGCCCTCCCTGCGGCGTACCCGGTGTACGCCTCAGTCGGCCCTTCGCGCGCCGCCTTGCATCTGGACCCTTTTGAGCAGCCCTCCCGGGGCCGGTGGCTCGGGGCCCGGGGGGCCTGTTCGCCGGCCTTCGGGCCGGCGCAGTACACGCGTGTCCCTTGCAGGAGAAAGGGAGGGCGGGCGTGGAGGGTGCGGCGGGCGTCGAACCGCCCGCCGCGGGCAGGCTGCTCAAAAAGGCCCGGGTGCAAGGCGGCGCGCGATGCGCGGGGTACCCACCGAAGGTGGGTCGGAGGCGTACGTGGTCGGTACGTCGCAGCGCCGCGCGAGCGCGCCAACGCCCCACCCGCTGCCGCCGAGGCGGCGGGGAGAGATGTTGGGCCTTTTTCAGCAGCCTGCTAGGCTTTGGCGCGGAGGTCCTGCAGGACGAGCTTCGCGATGGCCTTGAGGGTCTCGAACACGCCGGTGCCCTGGGGGGCCACCGCCTCGAACCAGGGGACGTCGCGCTGGTTCAGGGCGGACTGGAGGTCCGGCACGGGCACCACGTTGGGCAGGTCGCGCTTGTTGTACTGCATGACGAAGGGGATCTTGTCCAGGTGCAGGCCCTGCTCGGCCAGGTTGTGCTCCAGGTTCTGCATGGAGTCGAGGTTCGACTCCATGCGCTCCACCTGCGAGTCGGCCACGAAGATCACGCCGTCGGCGCCCTTGAGGATGAGCTTCCGGCTGGCGTCGTAGAACACCTGGCCCGGCACCGTGTACAGGTGGAAGCGGGTGCGGAAGCCGCGGATGGTGCCCAGCTCCAGCGGCAAAAAGTCGAAGAAGAGGGTGCGCTCCGTCTCGGTGGCCAGGGAGATGAGCTTGCCCTTGGTCTTGGGGTCCACCTTCTGGTAGATGAACTGCAGGTTGGTGGTCTTCCCGCAGAGACCGGGGCCGTAGTACACGAGCTTGCAGTTGATCTCCCGCGCCGAGTAATTGATGAAGGACACCGCGCGCCTCAGCTTTTGAAGAGGTTGTCGATGTCCTCGTCGGTGATCTCGGCCAGGTGGGCGTGGAAGGCGGCCCGGAGTTGCCCGGCCTCCCGGTCTTTCCGGGCGGAGAGGTCCTTGAAGATCTGCGCCAGATCCTCCGAGGCCTTCTTCACCCGCAGCCGCACCAGCCCCAGGGACGACCGGTTGTCGAAGATCACCACCAGGATGACCTTCCCGGACACCACGGAGATGTGCAGGTTGTCCTTCTCGCCCTCGTGGAACAGGATGCTGAACTCGCGCTCGCCCAGGAGCTGGGCCAGCCCGCCGGTGGCGGCGATATTGCCGGCGGTGAGCGAGGCGAGGGAGGTCGTGTCGATGTGGGCCGTGTCGCCGCGGGCGGCGATGAGCTGGCCGTTCTTGTCGACCAGGAACACGGCCCGGCCCTTGGCGTCCGCGCAGAGCTTGCCCAGGACGGCGTTGATCCGGGTGAAGTCCTCGTCGTAGAGGGTGAGGTTTTGTGTCGCCATCCCCGCGCCCGAGCCCCCCGCGCCTACCAGGCCGCCGAAACCCGTTCCTGCTCAGGCTGCTCAAAAAGGTCCAGGTGCAAGGCGGCGCGCGATGGGCCGAGTGAGGCGTACTCCGAGTACGCCGCAGCGAGCGCCCGAGCGCGCCAACGCGGCAGATGGGCCTTTTTCAGCGGCCTGTTACGCCAGCTCCCGGCGGCCCTCCAGGGCCCGGGACAGGGTGACCTCATCCGCGTACTGCAGCGCCCCGCCCACCGGGATGCCGCGGGCGAGCCGGGTCACCCGCACGGCCGTCGGCTTCAAGAGGCGTTGCAGGTAGAGCGCCGTGGCCTCGCCCTCGACGGTGGGGTTGGTGGCCAGGATCACCTCGCGGGCGGCCCCGTCCGCCACGCGGGCCAGCAGTTCCTGCCCCCGGATCCGGTCCGGCCCCCGCCCCTCCAGGGGGGACAGGGACCCACCCAAGACGTGATAGACCCCGTGGAACTCCCGCGTCCGCTCGATGGCGATGAGATCGCTGGGCTCCTCCACCACGCAGACGACCGCCGGGTCCCTCCGGGGATCCCGGCAGACCGGGCAGAGATCCTCCTCCCCCACGTTGTAGCACAAGGCGCAGGTGCGCGTCTTGTCCTTCAGGGCCAGGATGGCCTCGGCCAGCCCGGCCGCCTCCTCGCGGGAGACCTTCAGCAGGTGGAGGGCCAGCCGCTGGGCCGTTTTGGGGCCGATGCCGGGGAGGCGCACCAGTTCGTCGATCACGCGGGCGAGAGGGGCGGCCAGGGCCACCACGTCACGGCCCCCCCGGGCGGAACAGGCCGGGCGGCAGCCCGAGGCCGCCCATCATCCGGCCCATCTCCTGCGTCATCAGCTCGCGCGCCTTCCGCAGGGCGTCGTTGGCCGCGGCCACGATCAGGTCCTGGAGCATCTCCCGTTCCTCGGCGGCGGCCTCGGGGTCGATCCGCACCGAGACGATCTCGCCGCGGCCGTTGGCCACCACCGTCACCAGCCCGCCGCCGGCGCTGCCTTCGACCTGCCGCGCGCCCACCTCCGCCTGCAGGCGCTCCATCTCCGCCTGCATCTGCTGCGCCTGCTTCATCAGGTCGCCCAGGCCCTTGAGGTTCATACGGCCGCCCCCGGGCTCTCCCGCGTGGGGGCGATCCGGCCCTCGAAGAGCTCCAGGGCCTCGCGCACCCGCGCGTGGTCCGCCGCGGCCGCGCCGGCGCCGTAGGAGGCGGCGGGCCGCGCCGCGCGGAACCGGAAGACCACCCGGAGCCGCTCGCCGAAGCTCTCCCCCACCGCCTCGCCCACCGCGCGCCGGGCTTCCGGCTCCTCCAGCATCTGCTTCACGAAGCCCGACGTGCTGTTCACCGTGACCTCCAGCAGGTCGCCCTGGAGGACGGCCTCGGAATCGGCCAGGAGGGCGGCCAGCTTCTTGCGCGACCCCAGCAGGTGGCGGGCTCGCTGCCAGCCGGCGCCGGCCTCCGCCGTGGTTGGGGAGGCGGCGGGCGATCCCTCCAGGGGGGGCGCGGCGGGGGCCGCGCTCTCCGCCTGTGCCACGGGCTCGGGCCGCAGCGGGGGCGCCGCCGCGCGCGCGGCGGGCGGGGGCGCGGCGGGGGCGCCGCCGAAGAGGGGCAGCTCCGCCGTGGCCGGAGGCGGCGGGGCCGCGGGCGGGGAGCCGAAGCCCATCTGCTGCTCCAGCTCGCGGAGGCGCCGGATCAGGTCCGGCACCGGCTCCAGGCCGCGGATCTCGCCGAGGCGGATCAGCGCCATCTCCAGGGCCAGCCGGGGCGCGGGGGCGCGGCGCATCTCCTGCTCGGCCTGCAGCAATGCTCTCTGCATCAACTCGATCTCGGCGATGGTCAGCCGGGTCGCCTGCTTCCGGAGCATCTCCTCCGGCACCCGGGATTCCTCCAGGAGCGCCCCGGGGCGCTGGCAGACCTTCACCACCGCCAGGTCGCGGAACGTGGCCACCAGTTCCTGGCAGAACAGCCGCAGGTCGTGCCCCTCCCGGTGCAGGGAATCCACCAGGGCCAGGGCCCTGTCCGTGGCGCGGGCCGCGATGGCCTCGGCGGCCTCGGCCAGCCGGTCCGCCCGCACGAGGCCCAGGCTGGCCTCCACGTCCGCCGGGGTGGGCCCGGGGCCGGCGTAGGCGAGGATCTGCTCCAGGAGGCTCTGCGCGTCGCGCAGGCTGCCCTGGGCGGCCCGGGCGATGGCCCGGAGGGCCTCCTCCGGCACCGCCAGGCCCTCCCCGCGCAGCCGCTTGGCGAGGCCGTCCACGATCTCGCCGGCCGTCAGCCGCCGGAAATCGTGACGCTGGCAGCGCGAGTGGATGGTGGCGGGCACCTTGTGGGGCTCGGTGGTGGCCAGGACGAAGACCACGTTGGGCGGGGGTTCCTCGATGGTCTTGAGAAGGGCGTTGAAGGCGGCCGTGGAGAGCATGTGCACCTCGTCCACGATGACCACGCGCCACCTGCCCGGGCCGGGCGCATACTGGACGGTCTCGATGAGGTCCCTCGCCTCCTCCACGCGGTTATGCGAGGCGCCGTCGATCTCCAGGACGTTCAGCAACCGCCCATCCTTCACCGCCACGCACGAATCGCACTCGCCGCACGGGTCCGCGGTGGGGCCCCGGACGCAGTTCAGGGCCTTGGCCAGCAGGCGCGCCGTGGTGGTCTTGCCCACGCCGCGCGGCCCGGCGAACAAGAGGGCATGGGCGAGGCGGCCCTGGGCCACGGCGTTGCGCAGCGTGCGCACCACGGCCTGCTGCCCCTCGACCTCCTCGAAGGTCTGCGGGCGCCAGCGCCGGGCCATCACCTCGTACGCCTTGCCCATCCCCTGTCCCTACCCCGATGCCGTTCCCGCACGTCGCGGCCGCGCCGAGCGCCGCAGATGGGCCCCTACCAGCAGCCTGCCGCAGCAGGCTGACCAGGAACCCGTGTCCCGCAGGCTGCTCAAAAGGGTCCAGATGCAAGACGGCGGGCGATGCGCCGAGTGAGGCGTACTCCGGGTACGCCGCAGCGAGCGCGCGAGCCCGCCAACGCCGCAGGTGGACCCTTTTCAGCAGCCTGCCACAACAGGTCCCCGCCGCGGGACATGGGCCGGGCGACCTGCGGCACAGAAGGGGGGCCGCTTACCGCTGCTTCCTTCCGGACCTGACGGGGTTCACGGCACCTTCTTGCGCAGGGCCCGACCCATGTCGCGCCGCGGGGACAGCGTGATCCGGCGCGCGCCGCGCGCCGGGACATCTTACCGTTCAACACCAGGCGGCCGTCCGCCCCCCGCGGGGCCGCGCCGGCAACGCTGGCCTGCCGGAGGCGGGCTGGCGGAGAGGCCGGGATTCGAACCCGGGATGGGGGTTAACCCATACACGCTCTCCAGGCGTGCTCCTTCAACCACTCGGACACCTCTCCGAACCATCACCGCCCTCGAGAGAACTGGCGGAGGGGGTGGGATTCGAACCCACGTGAGAGCTCATCGCCCCCAACCCGATTTCGAGTCGGGCCCGTTATGACCACTTCGGTACCCCTCCGAGCCCTTCCCGCCCGACAACCAAGACAGGGCGGTTTGCGGCCTCCCCCGGGGGTGCAGCCCGAACCGCCGGACGGCCCCCATTCCCGGGTGGCCGCGAAGGACTTTGCGCCCTTTGGGCGCGCGCAGTTACCCGCAACCCCCCAGGGCAGCGCATAAACTAGCACGCGCACAGCGCAATTGCAACAAATGCATCGGGGCCGCGCCCCCGCTCGGCGGGATGCTGAAAGACTCTCTCTTGCCCGGGCTGCTCAAAAAGGTCCAAGCGCAAGGCGGCGCGCGCTCCCTATTCCGCAATCCGCAATCCGCATTCCGCAATGGGGAGGGTGGGCCTTTTTCAGCAGCCTGTCAGATCTTCCCGGCGCCCTGACCCTCCTTCGGGATCCCCTCGACGAGGGTGACCCGGACCTCGGGGTGTTCAAATGCCTGCATCTCCGGAAACCGCGCGAAAAGCCATCCGGCGAAGAGCTCTTTCTTCCCTTCGCGGATGGTCACCTGCGCGGCCGGATTCTTCGTCTCGTTGGATGTGGAGGTGATCACATCGCCCTGGATCTGCAAGGCCGGCAGGAAGACCAAGACCCGCACGGTGAGCTTGGTTCCCGGGACGGCCGCCTCGCCCCCGAGGGGGACGACGAACGCCTTCGCCTCGCCACCGGCCGGTCGGGGGGCAACCTGGAGGCGCACCGCCTGCCATTGGCCCTCCACCTCGGGTGGGATGACGACG
This sequence comes from Candidatus Sulfotelmatobacter sp., assembly GCA_035625755.1. Classification (GTDB taxonomy): domain Bacteria; phylum Methylomirabilota; class Methylomirabilia; order Methylomirabilales; family DASPOZ01; genus DASPOZ01. Next base: position 137 of record DASPOZ010000083.1, on the reverse strand, counting down.
CGGCGGACCGCCCCCGAACCGGCGCGCGGGTGGGATGGGGCCTCGGACCCATCTGCCTTCTGCCCTGCGGGGGGATGTTCGGCGGGCGGGGCGGCCTGAGGCGCCGCCTCGTCTCCGCTGCCCAAGGGAGGGTGCCC
>DASPOZ010000082.1:0-3360 GCA_035625755.1 Candidatus Sulfotelmatobacter sp. | reverse complement strand
CCGCGCGCACGGTGGCCGCCCGCGCCCTGGAGCTGGAGCTGGGGCGGGGGCGGATCGGCCTGGTGGGGCGACCGTCGTACCAGGACTACCTGTGCTGGCGTGAGGCCCTGCCCGAGGCCGCGTTCGCGGACGCCACGCGGGCCTACCGGCGTCTGCGCATCGTCAAGAGCGCCGAGGAACTGGAATGGCAGCGCCGCGCCGCCCACTTCTGCGACCTGGCGGCGGCCGCCCTGGAGCGCGAGCTGCGGCCGGGCCTGCGCGAGTACGAGTTGGCGCACATCGTGGAGGCCAGCTACCGCCGGCAGGGGGGCGAGCCCCACTTCGCCTACATCAGCTCCACGCCCATGCGGAACTCCAGCGTGTCGGTCCCCTCGCAGGACCTGTCCGACCGGGTGATCCAGCGGGGCGACGTCCTGAACTTCGAGATCAGCGCCAGCTACGGCGGCTACTCCGGGCAGATCCTGCGGCCCATCTTCGTGGGCGAGGACCCCACGCCCGAATACCGGCGCCTCTACGAGGTGGCCCTGGAGGCGTACCGGCGCGTGGCCGGCGCCATCCGGCCCGGCGCCACCGAGCGGGACGTCCTGGCCGCCGCCGCCTACATCGACCAGCAGGGGTACACGATCCGCGACGGCCTGCTGCACGGGTTCGGGGTGGACCTGCAGCCGCCGTCCCTGCGGACGCCAGGGTCCCAGCACCGCCCGCCGCCGCCCTTCACCTTCCAGGAGAACATGACGGTGGTGATCCAGCCCAACCCCGTGACGCCGGACGAGCGCATGGGCGTGCAGATCGGCAACCTGGTGCGCATTACAGGCACGGGCATCGAACCCCTCCAAGAATTCCCCCTCCGCGCGCTGCGCGTCGGGTGAATGCAATTTCCAATTTCCAATTACCAATGGCCAATGGCGGCCGGGGGTACTGAGCTCACGGACTGCTTTTCTTGATGATGCTGGTGAGGATCCGGACGATGGCGCCGGCTTCTTCTCGAAGGGCAGTTACTTCGGGGTCCCGGCAGAGATCGGCGGCGTGGATGACAGCCAGCCAGTATCGTGACTCCTTGGCTTCCTTTCGAGCGATCCGGACGTGGTTCAGGAAGTCCCGTCTGGAGAGGCCCTCACTGGCCTCCTCCATATTGGCGCCCACAGACGTTCCCGCTCGGATCAACTGCCGCGTGATTTCCGCCGCAGCAATGCTTCGTGGTAACTTGTCGGCGATGCACACGATGCGCACCCCGAACTGGAACGTACGCTCCTGGATATCAAACGGCGCATCACCCCTCCGCGACCCTTTGTCCATTTTGGTCTCCTTTTTGGGGAAGCAGCTTCCCACCCATCCTGAGGATATCACGGGCTTGGCGAAGACTCGCCATCCCTTGCTCCTCAGTTCCGATTTGGAAATTGGAAATTGGCAATTGGAAATTCAAGGCTGAAAAACAAACGCGTGGGGGAGGAACGTGGGACACAGCTTCGACGAGGTCCGCGGGAGGCTCGATCGGCACGAGGTGTTCGCCGGGCTGAGCGGCACGCCATACTACCAGGATGCCGTGTACGAGCGGTTTTCGGCAGCGGAGATGGCGCGGCGCCTGGCGGCCACCCGCGAGCTGATGGGCCGGCGCGGGGTGGAGGCCCTCATCGTGCCCGGCGGCCCCAGCCACTGGAGCGCGGGGGCCGGCATGCGCTGGCTCACGGACCACCGCGAGTGGCACGCCATGGCCTGCTACGTGGTGGTGCCGATGCAGGGCGAGCCGACGCTGGTGTACTCCATGGGCGGAACACACTGCGAGGCCACCCGGCGCGCGGTGGCCGTGGCGGACGTGCGGCCGTCCCGCAACGGGCGCTTCGCCGAGGTGATGGTGGATCGGCTCAAGGAGCTGGGCCTGGACCAGGCCCGCATCGGGATCACCGAGTGCGATCCGCGCTTCCACGACTACCTACCCATCAACCAGTACGCCACGCTCCGCATGGGCCTCCCGCAGGCCACCTTCGAGTTCCTGGGCGGCTTCTTCCACGAGCTGATGGTGGCCAAGAGTCCGGAGGAGCAGGCCTGCGTGCGGAAGGCCGGGGCACTGTGCGTGGCCGCCCTGGAGGCGGTGATGCGGCGGGCCGCCCCCGGCGCCACCGACGAGCATCTGGCGGCCGCCGCCAACGCGGCCATCCTGGAAGGGGGCGGGGAGCTGGACTTCGTGATCCTCGGGTCCACGCCCATGGCCTCGCCGGCCATGGTCTTCGGGAACCCGCGGCCCTCCGGCCGGGCGCTGCGCAAAGGGGACATCATCCTCAACGAGCTGGCGGCCGGCTACCGCGGGTATTCGGCGCAGGTCGGCGTGCCCATCTGCGTGGGCGAGCCGCCGCCGGAGGTGCGGCGCTTCTTCGACGAGGTGGCCCGCCCCGGCTTCGAAGCCTTGGAGGCCACGCTGCGGCCGGGCGCGCCGCTGGACTCCATCCGCGAGGCCGGGCAGTTCTTCAGGAAGCAGGGTGTCCAGTCGCGCCCGCTGGTACTCCACGGGATCGACCTGGTGACGGCCCCCCCGTTCGTGGGGGTGGACCGGATCGAGGCCGAGCCCTACGAACGGACCCTCCGCCCCGGTATGACGCTGATGCTGGAGCCCAACCCCATCACGCCGGATGGGATGTTCGGCATGTTCACCGGCCACACCTATCTGATCGGTGGGGACGGCGCGGAGCGCGTTACGCCGTTCCCCATGGAGCTGCCGGTAGTGTAGTGTTCAGTTCCAGAAGTATATTGCCCTATCCCAGGATTTTCGGTTTTCCCTCGCGCCCGCAGGGGGAGAGGGCGGGGGTGAGGGGCCTGAACCCGCTGGATTCCAGGGCTAAAGCACCCTCACCCGTGCCCTCTCCCTCAGCGAGGGAGAGGGATGAAACGAAAGACCACGACATTGCAAGGGGGTGTACTGGCGGCGGCGGGGTGGCCGAAGGGAGAGGAAGGTGATGGCACGGCGAGGGGGCAGGGGGATCACGCGGCGGGCGGTCCTGAAGGCCGGGCTGGCGGCGGCGGCCGCGGCGCCGGCCGCCCGCGTGTACGCCCAGGCCGGCCGCAAGACCCTCATCTACGCCAAGAACGAAGACATCGGCAACCTGAATCCCTTCGCCGTGAATCACGCCGTCTTCGAGGAGCTGGATAACCACATCTTCGAGCCATTGATCCGCTTCGATTACGAGGCGGGCGGTTTCGAGCCGGTGCTGGCGGAATCGTGGGGGACCGAGAGCAAGGGGCGGACCTGGGTCTTCAAGATCCGGCGCGACGTGCGGTTTCACGACGGCTCGCCCCTCACGGCGGAGGACGTGCGGGCCACCTACGACCGCGTGCTCACGGATCCCAAGGCCATGCGCCAGCGGGACA
>DASPOZ010000081.1:0-4264 GCA_035625755.1 Candidatus Sulfotelmatobacter sp. | reverse complement strand
GCAGCCTGGGCAGAGAAGGGTTTTTCAGCATCCTGACTAGAAGCCCGAGGTTGCGACGGGAGGGTGGCGGATGGCCACGTGCGATTGGGCCCTGGTGTGCGACTACGCCTTCCAGGACGTGAACCGGAAGCTCTGCCTCATCGGGATCTTCGACCGCATCTTCGCCCCCGCGGTGCCCGCCACGCAGCACCAGGCCGCCCTGGCCCTGAAGGTGGTGGGTGAGCCGCGGGAGCGCGTGCGGCTTCGCCTGGAAGTGGTCCGGCCGACGGGCGAGGTGCTGGCGCGGATCGAGGGCGGCGGCGAGCTGGGGGAAGCGGGCACCGCGGAGATCCACCTGGGCATGGCCGGGCTGCCCCTCCCCGACTTCGGCATCTACGCCTTCAACCTCTACATCGGGGACCAGTTGGCCCGCACCCTCGGCGTTACCGTGAGCCAGCCGCCTCAGGCGACGCCCACCGGGTAGGCCGCACACGGGCAATCGCTTAGCAGGCTGCTGAAAAGGGCCCAACATCTCTCCCCGCTGCCTCGCCGGCAGCGGGCGGGGCGTTGGGGCGCTAGCGCACTCCCTGCGGCGTACCCGGCGTACGCCTCAGTCGGCGCAGCCCGCGCCGCCTTGCACCTGGACCTTTTTGAGCAGCCTGCGGCAGAGCGGGTTTTTCAGGATCCTGTTAGGCCCCCCTTCCGTCGCCCCCTCGCCCCCGCCCCCGCTCCCGAAGGGCAGCGGGGTAGCGCGCGAGGGGGCGTGGGTGGGGGGGCGGAGTCGTCACATGGTGCGCATCGACGAGATCCAGGTCATCGCCGTGATCGGGGCCGGGGTGATGGGCAGCGGCATCGCCCAGACATTCGCCCAGGCCGGCTACGAGGTGCGGCTCCAGGCCCGCTCCGAGGGCACGCTGCGGGCCGCCCGCGACAGGATCGCCGGGAACCAGGAGGCGATGGTGCGGGCCGGCCTGCTTTCCGAGGGCCTCGCCCGGGAAGCGATGGCGCGCATCCGCACCACCACCAAGCTGGAGGAGGCGGCGCGGGGCTGCCAGTTCGTCAATGAGAACGTGCCGGAGGACCTGGCGCTGAAGCGCGAGGTCTTCGCCGCGCTGGACCGCCACACGCCCCGCGATGCCGTGCTCTCCACGGACACGTCGGGCCTCTCCGTGGGTGCCATCGCCTCCGCCACGGGGCGCCCCGAGATGGTGGTGGGCCTGCACTGGATGAACCCCCCGCACCTGATGCCCCCGGTGGAGGTCGTCCGCGGCGGGCGCACGGCGGAGGGGACGATGGACCTCACCTGCGCCCTGGCCCGCCGCATCGGTCGCGTCCCCATCCGGGTGGAGAAGGACGCGCGGGGGTTCATCTGGAACCGGCTGCAGCTGGCATTGGTGCGGGAGGCCATCCACGTGGTGGAGCAGGGGATCGCCGGCCCCGAGGCGGTGGACCTGGCCGTGACGGCCGGCCTGGGCCTGCGCTGGGCCGCCGTGGGGCCTCTGCGCCTCATGGACCTGGCCGGGCTGGCCACGTTCCATTCCGTGGCGTCCTACCTGTACGCGGAGCTGTGCGCGGCGCGCGAGCCGCAGCCCGCGCTGGCCGCCAGGCTGGCCGCGGGCCAGACCGGCGCGCGGTCCGGCCGCGGCTTTTACGACTACCCGCCCGGCCAGGCGGAGGCCGCCATCGCCGCGCGCGACGCCAAGCTCTTCGAGCTGCTGAAGATCTTCCGCCCGGCCGGCGTTCCCGGGAAAGACGGTGCGGCGGGCGCGTCGGCTTGACGCCGGGGCTTGACGGGCGCGGCGCGGTCGGTCACACTTTCTGTGATGCCCACCGTGCTCACCCACGCCGTGGTCGGCTACGCGGCGGCCCGTGCCGGCGCGGGCCGCCGCCGCATCCCGCCCCACCTTCTGGTCGTGGCCACGCTGCTGCCGGTGGTCCCGGACCTGGACGTGCTCCTGCGCCCCTGGTTCCGCTACGGCCACCCGCTGGGGCACCGCGGCTTCAGCCACTCCATCGCCTTCGCGCTGATTTTGGGGGTGCTGGCGGCGCTGGCCTGCCGCCGCGACGCGGGGTGCGTGCCCGGAGGGCTGGGCGGCCTCGGGCTGTTCTTCGCCGCGGTCGCCGCGTCACACGGGGTCCTGGATGCCTTCACCAACGGGGGCATCGGGATCCCCTTCTTCATGCCGTTCTCCAGCGCTCGCTACTTCTTTCCCGTCCGGCCCATTCCCGCTTCCCCCCTCCACGTCTCCGCATTTCTTTCGGACTGGGGGCTGGAGGTGCTGCGGGAGGAGTTGCTGCTGGTCTGGCCGTTTGCGGGGGCGGCGGTGGCGTGGTCCTGGGACGGCGGGCGGCTGCGCCCCGGCGCCTTCCTGCTGGCCGCGGCCGGCGCGGCGGCCTGGGCCTGGCGCCTGGGGGGATTCGGCGCGCGGGCGTTCCTCGGCGCCGCCCTGCGGTAACATCCCGGCGCCGGGCAGGCGGGGCGGAAGGTGGGGGCGCCGCGGGGCTGCAGAAACGGACCCGGTGAATTATATTCTCTTGAGGGAGGGAAGTGGTGACCCGACGGGAACGGATCCAGGTCCTGGTGACATTGCGCAGGCTAAGCGCGGGGCCGCGCCAGGCGCAGTCGAAGGCGCTCGCCACTGTTGACCTGGCCCTGAGGGCCCACCCGAACGAGCCGGACCTGCTGCTGTTGAAAGGCCGTCTGCTCGAGCGGCTGGGCGAATACCAGGAGGCGCGCCGGTTATATGCCCGGGTGATGCGCCAGAATGGCGCCAACGTCCTGGCCGCCATGGACATGGGCCATTCCTACTACTACGCCGGCCGGTTGAGCCTCGCCCTCCACTGGTACGATCAGGCCCTCGACCTCCTGCGAAGCGGGCACTGCTGGGCGCTGTGGCGGGCCGAGTGGGAGGAGGCCCACTGGTTCCGGGCCTGGGCCCTGGCGGAGCTGGGCCGGACCAGGGCCGCGGTCCTGTGCTGCCGCCATGGCCTGGCCAGGGCCCCGCGCTCGCGGGCGCTCCGCGACCTGCTGAACAGATTCCACGAAGGCGACGCGGACGCACTCGGATCCCGCGGTCGTTAAGCGCCTTCCTCGATCCCCGGGCGGACGCATCCCTCTGCCGCGCCCCTTGTGTCTCCCATCATGTGGTGGGCAGGGCGAGATGGCGGGGAGCGAGAGGGCAGGGTCGGGGGATCACGGCCGTGGCGGGGCCGGTGGTTTGGGTTCGGTGCACTGCCGCTCCCAGGCGAGCAGATCGGGGGCGCCGATGAGGTGCAGGAAGTCGGCGAAGGGCATCATGTCCTTCGCGTACAGGGGCGCCGTCGTGCCGGTGCGGCGGAGGTGCGCCAGCACGTCGCCGGCGGCTTTGGCCGCCGCCAGCAGCGTGTCCACGGGGAAGAGGGCGATCCTATAGCCCATGTCCTGGAGTTCCTTGGGCGGGAGGATCGGCGTCTTGCCGCCCGCGGCCAGGTTCACCAGCAGGGGGACGTGCGGGAAGGCCCGGGCCACGCGCTCCAGTTCGGCCGCGGACTGGGGCGCCTCCACGAACAGCACGTCGGCCCCGGCGTCCAGGTAGGCCCTGCCGCGCTCGATGGCGTCGTCGAGGCCGTGGACGGCCCGGGCGTCCGTGCGGGCGATGATCACGAAGTCCTTGTCCTGCCGGGCGCGGGCGGCGGCGCGCATCTTGGCCACCATCTCGTCCCGCGGGATCACCTGTTTCCCCTCCATGTGGCCGCAGCGCTTGGGCCAGACCTGGTCCTCGATGTGGATGCCGGCCACCCCGGCCCCTTCGAACTCCTCCACGGTGCGGCGCACGTTCAGGGCGTTGCCGTAGCCGGTGTCCGCGTCGCTCAGCAGCGGGATGGAGACGGCCGCCGCCGCGTTCCGGGCGTGGGCCACCATCTCGGGCAGGGTGAGCAGCCCCAGGTCCGGCCGCCCGAGCACCGCCGCCGCCGTGCCGAACCCGGTCAGGTACGCCGCCTCGAACCCCGCCGCCTCGATCTGCCGCGCCACGAACGGGCTGAACGCCCCTGGTAGGATGAGCATCTCCTCGCGTCGCAGCAGTGCCCGGAACCGCGTGGTCTTCTCCATGGCGTTCACCTCCTGTCGTCTGCATAGCAGGTTGCTGAAAAACTCTCTTTTGCGCAGGCTGCTCAAAAAGGTCCAGATGCAAGACGGCGCGCGAGGTGCGGCGTACCCACCGAAGGTGGGTCGGAGGCGTACTCGATCCGTACGTCGCAGCGCCGCGCGAGCGCGCCAACGCCCCACCCGCTGCCGCCGAGGCAG
>DASPOZ010000080.1:0-2445 GCA_035625755.1 Candidatus Sulfotelmatobacter sp. | reverse complement strand
CTGGCGGCCGGGGCGCGCGAGGCCGGCGTGCGCGCGCTGGCCGTGCAGGCGGACGTGACGGACGCGGGCCAGGTGCAGGCCCTGGTGGACCGGGTGGCGGCCGAGTTCGGCCGCATCGATATCCTGCTCAACTGCGCCGGCAACATCCGCCGCAAGGCCACCCTGGAGATGACGCCCGAGGAGTGGGACCAGGTGATGGACGTGAACCTGCGCTCGGCCTGGCTCTGCTGCCGCGCCGTGGCCCCCGTCATGATCCGTCAGAAACGGGGCTGCATCGTGAACATGTCCTCCAACGCGGGCCTGCACGGCTACGGCCACGGCTACAGCGCCTACGGCCCGGCCAAGGCCGGCATCCACCTGCTCACCAAGAACCTGGCCATCGAATGGGGCCGCCAGGGCATCCGGGTGAACGCCCTGGTGCCCGGCTTCACCAACACCGCCTTCAACGCGGACATCCTGGCCAATCCCGCCTTCGCCAACGCCCTGCTGGAGCGCATCCCCCTGGGAGGCTACCTGCCGCCGGAGGGCATGGTTGGCCCCTTTCTCTTCCTCTGCTCCGAGGCCGCCGCCTACGTCACCGGGCACATGCTGCATGTGGACCTGGGCCTGAACGCCCGCTGACCCCTAACAGGCTGCTGAAAAGGGCCCATCTGCGGCGTTGGCGCGCTCGCGCGGCGCTGCGACGTACGGCCTAAGTACGCCTCGCGCCTCGCATCGCACGCCGCCTTGCACCTGGGCCCTTTTGAGCAGCCTGCGGAGGAGCGGGTTTTCCAGCAGGCTGCTGAAAGGGGTTCGGGGGGAGCGGTGGTTGACGGGCGCGGCGCGGCCGTGATATGAGCGCGCAAGGTGGAAACAGGGCGGACCGTCCGCGGCCCGGCGCCATCTTGAGGTGTCCTTGGAGAAGGCGGGGATTTCCCTCCGCAATGTCGGCCTGACCTATCGCCCCCGGGGGAAGGACCCCTTCGAGGCCCTGAGCGACATCAGCCTGGACGTCCACGATCGGGAGATGTTCGCCATCGTCGGCCCGACCGGTTGCGGCAAGACCTCCCTGTTGCTCCTGATCAGCGGCATCCTCACCCCCACCGCCGGGGGGATCTCCATCCGGGGGGGCACCGTGGCGGAGGCCAGGGCCCGCACCGAGTTCGGGTTTATTTTCCAGGATCCGGTGTTGCTGCCCTGGCGGACCGTCCTCGGCAACGTGCGCCTTCCCCTGGAGGTGACGAAGTACGACCCGGCCGGCCGCCAGGGCCGCTGCCAGGAACTGCTCGCCTTCGTCCACCTGGAACGTTTTGCCAGCGCCATGCCCCACGAGCTCTCCGGCGGGATGAAGCAGCGGGTGGCCATCGTGCGCGCCCTGGCCCACAATCCTTCCATCATCCTCATGGATGAACCCTTCGCCGCCCTCGACGAGATCACGAAGCGCCGCCTCCACCTGGAGTTCCTGGAGGTGTGGCAGCGCGAGCAGAAGACGGCCGTGCTCATCACCCACGACCTGTACGAGGCGATATTTCTGGCCGACCGGGTGGCCGTCATGACCCCGAACCCTGGCCGGATCAAGGAGGTCCTGCCGGTGGACCTGCCGCGCCCCCGGACCCTCGAGATGCGTGACAGCGAGACGTTCGTCAGCCAGGCCCGCGTCATCCGGCAGATCCTGGAGGGGTAGGCCGTGCCCGTGCGGTCCCGGCGGACGGCCCGCGAGGTCCTCCAGGACCTGCGGGAGCAGTACGGTCCCCCCCTCCACTTCTTGATCGTCGTGATAATCCTCTGGGAGCTGGCGGCCTGGGCCCTGGGCATCCCGGACTGGCTGTTCCCCCCGCCCCACCGGGTCGCGCAGCGGTTCCTCGAGGCCCGCCGCCTGGGGTTCCACACCGCCATCACTCTCTCCGAGGCCCTGGCCGGCTTCGGCCTCTCCGCCGTGCTCGGCCCCCTGGTGGCCGCCGGGATCGCCAACATGCCGTTCCTGGAACGAGGGGTCTTCCCCTACATCGTGCTGGCCAACGCCGTCCCCATCGTGGCCATCGCGCCGCTGCTCACCGTCTGGCTCGGATTCGGGGTCGCCCCCAAGATCGCCGTGGCGATGATCATCACGTTCTTTCCCATCGTCACCAATACGGCCCGGGGCCTCTCCTCGGCCGATTACCGCATCATCCGCATGATGCGTTCCCTGAACGCCTCGCGGTTCGAGATCTTCCGGAAGATCCAGGTGCCCACGGCCCTGCCCTACATCTTCGCCGGCTTCAAGATCTCCCTCTCCCTCAGCCTCATCGGCGCCGTGGTCGGCGAGTTCTACGGGGGCGGGGACAAGGGGCTCGGCTATCTCATCACGGTGACGGCCGCCCAGTTCGATACGCCGTTGCTCTTCGTGGCCGTGGGAATCCTGGCGGTGTCGGGGGTCATGTTCTTCCAGGTCACCGCCCTCTTCGAGCGGCGGCTGATCTATTGGGC
>DASPOZ010000079.1:0-10855 GCA_035625755.1 Candidatus Sulfotelmatobacter sp. | reverse complement strand
CGGCGGGCGACGGGGCGGCCGCGGCGCGGCCGAACCGGAGGAGTAATCCCCGCCCGCGAACTCGATCCGGCGCGCCCGGAAACGCGAAGGCCCCGGACGGGTTGGCCGCCCGGGGCCTTCGTATCTACACGGGGCGCTCGGGGGTTGACCCGCGCTGCGCCCCGCCGGTGCGGGAAATGCAGGCTGCTCAAAAAGGCCCAGGTGCAAGGCGGCGCGCGAAGGGCCGAGTGAGGCGTACTCCGGGTACGCCGCAGCGAGCGCCCAAGCGCGCCAACGCCGCAGATGGGCCTTTTTCAGCGGCCTGCTAGAAGTCGCCCATCCCTCCGCCGTGTCCGTGCGGCATGGGCGGCATGGCTTCCTTCTTCTCCGGGATCTCCGTGACCATGCACTCGGTCGTCACCAACAGGCCGGCGATGCTGGCCGCGTTCTGCAGGGCGATCCGGGTGACCTTGGTGGGGTCGATGATCCCGGCCGACATCAGGTCCTCGTAGGTCTCGGTCTCGGCGTTGAAGCCGAAGGCCCCGCTCCCGTCGCGGACCTTCTGTACCACGATGGAGCCCTCGACCCCGGCGTTCTGGGCGATCTGGCGGATGGGCTCCTCCAGGGACCGACGGACGATCTCCGCCCCGGTCTTCTCATCCCCGGCGAACTTCACCTTCTCCAGGGCCGTCCCCGCCCGCAGCAGCACCACGCCGCCCCCGGGCACGATACCTTCCTCGACCGCGGCCCGGGTGGCGTTGAGGGCGTCCTCCACGCGGGCCTTCTTCTCCTTCATGGCCACCTCGGTGGGGGCCCCCACCTTGATGACGGCCACGCCGCCGGCCAGCTTGGCCAGGCGCTCCTGGAGCTTCTCCTTGTCGTAGTCGGACGTGGTCTCCTCGATCTGGGTCCGGATCTGCTTGATGCGGCCCTCGATCTCCTTCTGCGACCCGGCCCCCTCGATGATGGTGGTATTCTCCTTGTCCACCACCACCTTCTTGGCCTTGCCCAGGTCGTCCAGCCGGATGTTCTCCAGCTTGATCCCCAGCTCCTCGGAGATGACCTCGCCGCCGGTGAGCACGGCGATATCCTTCAGCATCTCCTTGCGGCGGTCGCCGAAGCCGGGGGCCTTCACGGCGCAGGTGTTCAGCGTGCCGCGCAGCTTGTTCACCACCAGGGTGGCCAGCGCCTCGCCCTCCACCTCCTCGGCGATGATGAGGAGGGGCTTGCCCATCTTGGCGATCTGCTCGAGGACCGGCAGGAGGTCCTTCATATTGCTGATCTTCTTCTCGTGGATCAGGATCAGCGGGTTCTCGATCACCGCCTCCATGCGCTCGGGGTCCGTGACGAAGTACGGGGAGATGTACCCGCGGTCGAACTGCATCCCCTCCACGACCTCGAGCTGGGTCTCCACCCCCTTGGCTTCCTCGACGGTGATGACGCCGTCCTTGCCCACCTTCTCCATGGCCTCGGCGATGAGGTCGCCGATGGTCTTGTCGTTGTTGGCGGAGATGGTGGCGACCTGCGCGATCTCCTTCTTGCCCTTGGTCGGCTTGGAGATCTTCTTGATCTCCTCCACCACCGATTCCACCGCGCGGTCGATGCCGCGCTTCAGGGCCATCGGGTTGGCCCCGGCGGTCACGTTCTTCATTCCCTCGCGGAGGATGGCCTGGGCCAGCACGGTGGCCGTGGTGGTGCCGTCGCCGGCCACATCGGAGGTCTTGGAGGCCACCTCCTTCACCATCTGGGCCCCCATGTTCTCGAACGGGTCCGGCAGTTCGACCTCCTTGGCCACCGTCACCCCGTCCTTGGTGATGGTGGGGGCGCCGAATTTCTTGTCCAGGACGACGTTCCGTCCCTTCGGCCCCAGGGTGACCTTCACGGCGTTGGCCAGCTTGTCCACGCCGCTCAGGACGGCGCGGCGCGCTTCCTCGTCGTACCTCAGCTGCTTTGCGGGCATCGATTTACCCCTCCCGTGTCACGCGTGGCTGTTGCGATCCAAAGTTCGCCCCGCCCAGCGCCGGCGGCCCACGGCCCCGGCCGGCGGGCACCGGCCGTTTACTGGATGATCCCCAGCACGTCCTCTTCGCGCATGATCATATACTCCTGGTCGCCCAGCTTCACCTCGGACCCGGAGTACTTGCCGAACAGGATCTTGTCCCCCTTCTTGACCTCCATGGCGATCCGCTTGCCCTCATCGGTCATCTTGCCCGGGCCCACCTCCACGACCTCGCCCTCCTGCGGCTTCTCCTTGGCGGTGTCGGGGATGATGATCCCGCCCTTCTTGACTTCCTTCTCTTCGAGGCGCTTCACCAAGATCCGGTCCTGGAGAGGCTTGATCTTCATACCGCTCGCTCCTTTCCGGGGGGCACAAATCCCTTGTGCGTACCCCACAGGTCTGCTGGGTGAACGTGAGGTCAGTATGTGGAGAGATTATTATGGATCGCGAACGACTCCATGCAGAATGGTGTATTAGCACTCGTCACCGGTGAGTGCTAACGCGCGTCAAGATAGTCGTTGACAGGAGATGTCGCAAGGTCAGAAAGACAATACAGAAAGCAAATAATAGTACATTTAGCGATAAATATGGCTTCTAACTTCATATTACTTCAATTTTCTCACATTTTCACTGTTGAATGGGCCATTCTGACCACGGCTTGGTGTTTGGCATTCAGCGGCCAGTGAATTCCCGCAGACAAGCATCGGCGCCGACTTGCATTAGCCCGCCCAGGGAGGGTACTCTGCGCTCATGAGTTTCGCGGAGGCGGTCATCGACCTGCAGGCGCTCGGGGCGAATCTTCGCGCGGTGAGGGGGCTGTTGCGACCGGGCGTCGCCCTGCTCGCGGTGGTCAAGGCCAACGCGTACGGCCACGGCAGCATCGAGGTCTCCCGGGCCCTGCTGGCCGCCGGGGCCGACGCGCTCGGGGTCGCCTACGCGGAGGAAGGCGTCCTGCTGCGCCGGGCCGGCCTCCGAGCTCCGATCTTGGTGATGGGACCCACCTCCCCCGAGGCGGCCGAGGCCGTCCTAGAGCAGGGGCTCGCCCCCGTGGTTTCCGATCTGGCGCTCGCCGAACGCCTTTCGAGCCTGGCGGCGCAGGCCGGCCGGACCGTTGGGGTCCATCTCAAGGTGGATACCGGGATGGGTCGCCTGGGCGTCTCGCCGGAGGAGGCCCCCGCCTACGCCGCGAAGCTGGGACGCTTGCCGGGGATCCGCCTGGAAGGCCTCATGTCGCACTTCGCGGCCGCCGAGGCCGACGACCCCGCGGTGGCCCGGGAGCAGCTGGCCCGATTCCGGGAGGTGGACCGCGCGCTCCGGGCCGCCGGGCTGGGCGCTGGCCGGCGCCACCTGGCCAACAGCGCCGGGGTGCTGGCCCTGCCGGAGGCGCACCTGGACCTGGTGCGGCCGGGCATTCTCCTCTACGGCTACACGCCCTCGGCACGCCCGGCCGCGCGCCTGGCCCTGCGCCCGGCCCTCACCCTGCGCACGCGGATCGCCGCGCTGCGGGTCGTGACGAAAGGCCAGGGGGTGAGCTACGGCCACACCTTCGTGGCCCCGCGGGATATGCGCGTGGCCACCATCCCCGTCGGCTACGCCGACGGCGTGAGCCGCAGCCTCTCCAACCGGGGCGAGGTGCTGGTGCGCGGCAGACGCGCCCCCATCCTGGGGCGCGTCTGCATGGACATGACGCTGGTGGATGTCTCGGCGACCCCCGAGGCGGCCCTGGGCGACGAGGCGGTGCTCATCGGCCGGCAGGGGGAGGGGATCATCACCGCGGACGATGTGGCCGCCGCCGCCGGCACCATCAGCTACGAGGTGCTGGCGAGGATCGGCCCGCGCATCCCACGCACCTACGTGGGCGGCGGCGCGCCCAGGGGCGAGGAAGCCGCCCGCCCGCCCGAGGCCACCGGACCCCGGCGGGGGCGCAGGGGCGCGCCGTAGAGGGCTTTGCGGCAGGCGCAGGCCCGGGGCGGGCCGAATCACGTTGACAGCGTTTCCGGCCGGCTCCTATACTACTGACTCGCAAGACATCCCCACCTGCCCCGCACGCACCCTCACCCGATCGAGGTTGCCATGCAGGCCGTGATCATGGCGGGGGGCTTCGGCACCCGGCTCCGCCCTCTCACCAACAACATCCCCAAGCCGATGATCCCCATGGCCAACCGGCCCATGATGGAGCACATCGTGGAGCTGGTGCGGGCCCACGGGATGACCCGGCTCGTCACCCTCCTCTACTTCCAGCCCGAGGTCATCGAGCGCCACTTCGGGGACGGCGCGGAGTTCGGCGTGGAGATGACGTACCTGACGGCCGCGGAGGATTTCGGGACGGCCGGCGCCGTGAAATTCGCCGCCCCGTACCTCCAGGAGCCCTTCCTGGTGATCAGCGGCGATGTGCTCACGGACTTCGACCTGACCCAGGCCATCGCCTTCCACCGGGCCCGCGGGGCCCTGGCCACCATCGTCCTGACGCGGGTGGAGAACCCGCTGCAGTACGGCCTCGTGATCGCCGACGACGAGGGCCGCATCACCCGCTTCCTTGAGAAGCCCAGCTGGAGCGAGGTGTTCACGGACACCGTGAACACGGGGATCTACATCCTGGAGCCCGAGGTCCTGGAGTTCATCCCGCCCGGGGCCGAGTTCGACTTCAGCCGGGACCTGTTCCCCCTCCTGATGCGAGAGGAGAAGGCCCTCTACGGCTATGTGGCCTCCGGCTACTGGCGCGACGTGGGGGACCTCATCGAATACCGCCTGGCCCACCGCGACATCCTGGCCGGCGCCGTGCGGGTGAACGTCCCCGGGTCCCGGGTGGAGGGGATCGACCGGGCCATCTGGCTGGGCGAGGGCAGCCGGGTGGACTTTACGGCCGCCCTCCGGGGCGCCGTCTTCATTGGGCGGCACGCCCGGGTGGAGGGCAACGCCCGCATCACCAACAGCGTGATCGGGGACCGGTGTGTGATCCAGGAGGGGGCCAGCATCTCCGATTCGGTGCTCTGGGCGGATGTGCACGTGGGCCGGGGGGCCCTCCTCAGCGAGAACGTGGTGGGCACCTGCAGCGAGATCCGGGCCCGCGCCCGGCTCTTCGAGGGGGCCCTCATCGCGGACCACTGCCGCATCGGCGAGGAGTCGGTGGTGAAGGCCGATGTGAAGGTGTGGCCCCAGAAGGTGGTGGAGGAGGGAGCCACCCTCTCCACGAGCCTCGTCTGGGGCTCCAAGTGGTCCCGGGCCATCTTCGGCGCCTACGGCGTGACCGGCCTGGCCAACGTGGAGATCTCGCCCGAGTTCGCCGCCAAGCTGGGGGCCTGCTTCGGCGCCACGCTGCGGGAGGGCGCCATCGTCCGCACCAGCCGGGACCCGCACCGCTCCTCCCGCATGATCAACCGCGCCCTGATCTGCGGCCTCCTCTCCGCCGGGGTGGACGTGCACGACCTCCGGGTCACCCCCATCCCCCTGGTCCGGTACAAGATGGGGGCCCAGGGCGCCTCGGCCGGCGTCCACGTGCGCCGCTCCCCCTTCGACCCGCAGCTGGTGGACATCAAGTTCTTCGACGAGCGCGGGCTGAACATCTCCTCCAACCGGGAGCGCAGCGTGGAGCGGCTCTTCTTCCGGGAGGATTTCCGGCGGGCCGCCGTGGAGTCCGTCGGCCGCCTCTCCTTCCCCGAGTACGACGTGGAGTACTACCTGGACGGCGTCCGCCACTTCGTGGATGCCTCGCCCCTCAAGGCCCGGCGGCTCAAGGTGGTGGTGGACTACGCCTACGGCACCGCCGTCACCGTTTTCCCCTCGCTCCTGGGCGAGCTGGGCTGCGAGGTGATCGCCCTCAATGCCTACATCGACGAGGCCCGGCTCACCAAGACCGAGGAGGAGTTCCGGCACGCCCTGCACCAGCTTTCGGAGATCGTGCGCACCCTGGGGGCCGATCTGGGGGTGCTCATGGATGCCGGGGCCGAGAAGATCTTCCTGGTGGATGACAAGGGGGACCTGGTGCCGGACGACCTGGCGCTGTGCCTGGTCACCCTCCTGGTTCTGCGCACGCAGCCCAAGGGCGCCATCGGGGTTCCCGTCACCGCCTCGGGGGCGCTGGACGACCTGGCGCGGTCTTTCGGCGCCCCCCTGATGCGCACGAAGCTATCCCAGCGCGCCCTCATGGAAGCGGCGGCCCGGGACGAGGTGGCCTTCGTGGGCGATGGCATGGGGGGCTACATCTTCCCGCGCTTCCAGCCGGCCTTCGACGGGATGCTGGCCACGCTCAAGCTCCTGGAGATGCTCGCCCGGGAGGGGGCCCGGATACACGAACTGGTCGGCCAGATCCCCCAGCGTTTCGCCGTGCGGGACCAGGTGAGCTGCCCCTGGGAGCGGAAGGGGGCGG
This sequence comes from Candidatus Sulfotelmatobacter sp., assembly GCA_035625755.1. Taxonomy (GTDB): domain Bacteria; phylum Methylomirabilota; class Methylomirabilia; order Methylomirabilales; family DASPOZ01; genus DASPOZ01. Next base: position 4,511 of record DASPOZ010000079.1, on the reverse strand, counting down.
TGATGCGCCGCCTCTTGGAGGCCACCCGCGAGGAGCGGCTGGACCTCACCGACGGCGTGAAGGTCTTCCTGGACAACGAGTGGGTGGCCCTCTACCCGGACCAGGACCGGGCCGCGTTCCACGTGGTGGCGGAGGCCCCGTCCCGCCGCCGGGCCGAGGCCGTGGCGGGCAAGTACCGCGACCTGGTGCGCGGATGGATCGAGCAGGATTGAGCAGTGGCGGAAACATCACTCCGGGGGCCTCCCCCGGGCCTCGCCCGGCCGGCGGCGCGGGAGTGTTTCACAAGCCCTGAGCCTTCGCGGGCTACATGCCCCGTGGAGTTGGAGACGGGGGTCGCATGAGCACCATCACAGGCATCATCGGCCGGGAGATCCTGGACTCCCGGGGGAACCCCACGGTGGAGGTGGAGGTGCGCACCGCGGCCGGCGCCCTGGGTCGGGCCGCCGTGCCCTCCGGCGCCTCCACGGGCGAGCACGAGGCCCTGGAGCTGCGGGATGGGGACAAGGCCCGTTACCTGGGCCGGGGCGTGACCAAGGCCGTGGAGCACGTGAAGCGCGCCATCGCACCCAGGGTCGCCGGGATGGAGGTGACGGAGCAGGCGGCCCTGGACCGGCTGCTCATCGAACTGGACGGCACGGAGAGCAAGAGCCGCCTGGGGGCCAACGCCCTCCTGGGGGTCTCGCTGGCCGCGGCCCGCGCCGCAGCGGCCGAGCTGGGCCTGCCCCTCTTCCGCTACCTGGGGGGGGTGGGCGCCCGGGAGCTGCCCGCGCCCCTCATGAACATCCTGAACGGCGGGAAGCACGCCGACAACACGGTGGACTTCCAGGAGTTCATGGTGGTCCCCGCGGGGGCGGGAAGCTTCGCCGAGGCGCTCCGCATGGGGGTGGAGGTGTTCCACCGGCTGCGGGAGGTGCTCAAGGGGCGGGGCCTCGGCACCGGGGTGGGGGACGAGGGGGGCTTCGCGCCCGACCTTCGGTCCAACGAGGAGGCGGTGGAGGTGGTCCTGGAGGCCATCGCGCGGGCCGGGTTCCGGCCCGGGGGCGACGTGTTTTTGGCGCTGGACCCGGCCGCCAGCGAGTTTTATGATGCGGCCAAGGGGCGGTACGTGCTGGCCGGCGAGGCCCAAAAGGAGTTCCGGCCGGAGGAGCTGGTGGCACTCTACCGGCGCTGGGCGGACCGCTATCCCATCGTGTCCATCGAGGACGGTATGGCCGAGGGGGACTGGGACGGCTGGCGCCAACTCACGCAGGCCTTGGGCCGCCGGGTGCAGCTCGTGGGGGACGACGTGTTCGTCACCAACGTGAAGTTCCTGGAGCGCGGCATCGCGGAGGGGGTGGCCAACGCCATCCTCGTCAAGGTGAATCAGATCGGCACGCTGACGGAGACGCTGGAGGCCATCCAGGTGGCGCGGCGGGCCGGCTACGCGGCCATCATCTCCCACCGGTCCGGCGAGACAGAGGACACCACCATCGCAGACCTCGCCGTGGCCACCAACGCCGGCCAGATCAAGACCGGCTCGGCCTCGCGCACGGACCGGACCGCCAAATACAACCAACTCCTGCGCATCGAGGAGGCCCTGGGCGGCGCGGCCGTGTTCCGGGGGACCGGGACCTTCGCACGGTTCAAGCGGGAGGCGTGAATGCTGGGCATTCGATCGGGGGAGGGGGGCGGGGATGCCGCGCCGGCGGGCGGGTACGGCCGCCCGCGCTGGCGGCGGCGGCTCCGCCTGGTGGGGGCCATGGTGATCCTGTTGGCCATCCTCTCGGCCGTGGGTGACCGGGGGGTGGTCCGCCTCTATCGCTTGGCCCGCGCCCGGGCGGAAATCACCCGCGAGATCGCCCGGCTGCGCGAGGTGAACGGGCAGCTGTCCGAGGAGGTGCGGGCCCTGCGGGAGGACCCCAGCGGCGTCGAGGGCATCGCCCGGGACGAACTGGGGCTGGTCCGCCCCGGCGACATCGTCTACGATTTCCGTGGCGCCCGGGAAGGGTCCGGTGCCCGGCCGTGAGGCCGCGGCCCAAAATCCCTTGCGGGGGTCCGGGGGCTCCACTATACTGACCGAGGCGGCGGGCGCAACCCGCCGTTTTTGGCATTTGGGCGGGATGCCGGCCGGGGGGCCCTGATGGCCAGGGGCAAGGTCCTAGTGGTGGAGGAGGAAAGCCAGTCCCGCCAGGGGTTGGCCCGGTTGCTGGACAACCGTGACCTCCTGGTGGAGCAGGCCCCCTCCGGGGAGCTCGCCGTCCGCAAGGTCGAGCAGGAGGCGTACGACCTCGTCTTCCTCGACCTCGGCCTGCCCAAGATGGACGGGCGCACCGTCCTGAACCGGCTCCTGGCCGCCCGGCCGGACCTCTGCGTGGTCATCCTCGCCGCCGAGGGAACCATCGGGGCCGCGGTCCAGGCCATGAAGCGGGGGGCCTTCCACTACCTCACCAAGCCGGTGGACGCCACCGCGCTGGACGTCCTGATCCGCAACGGCCTGGAGCGGTCGCAGCTCATCCAGCAGAACGCCACCCTCCGCCAGGAGGCCCTGCTGGACGATCAGACCACGGCCTACAATCGTCGCTTCATGGAGACGTACCTGGAGGAGGAGCTGGAGCGGGCCCGCCGCTACGGCCGCCCCTTCTCCCTCATCTTCTTCGACCTGGACCATTTGAAAAAGGTCAACGACCAGTACGGCCATCTCTGCGGCAGCCGGGTGCTCCGAGAGTTGGCGCAGCTGGCGCTGCGCAAGCTGCGCAAGAGCGACAAGATGTTTCGGTTCGGGGGGGACGAGTTCGTGGTGACGCTCCCGGAGACGGACGCGAAGGGGGCCTTCGTGGTCGCCCAGCGCATCCGCCGGGCGGTGAAGGCGCACAGATTCGAGGCCGAGGGGGGTTCCGAGGTGACCCTCACCGCCAGCTTCGGCGTCGCCACCTACCCGTACGACGGCAAGAACCACGAGGCCCTTCTCCGGCGGGCCGACGCCGCCATGTACCGGGTGAAGTCCAGCACGCGGGACGGGGTGGGGGCGGGGGACGAGGGGTGAAGCGCCTGGCCATCTTGGGGTCCACCGGCTCCATCGGGACGAGCACCCTGGCCGTGGTGGAGTCGCACCCGGAGGAGTTCGCCGTGGTGGCGCTGGCCGCCGGGGCGAACATGGACCGGCTGGCGCAGCAGGTGCGCGTGTTCCGCCCCTCCTTCGTCTCCGTGACGTCCGAGGCGGCGGCCCGGGCCCTGCGCGAGCGGCTGGACGGGGCGGCGGTGCGGGTGGAGATCGCCTGGGGGACCCCCGGGCTGGTGCGGGCCGCCACGCACCACGAGGCGGACCTGGTGGTGTCGGCCATCGTGGGGGGCGCTGGCCTGGTGCCCACGCTGGCCGCCGTACGGGCCGGCAAGACCGTGGCGCTGGCCAACAAGGAATCGCTGGTGATGGCCGGCGAGCTGGTGATGGCCGCGGCCCGGGCCACCGGCGCGCGCATCTTGCCTGTGGACAGCGAGCACTCGGCGGTCTTCCAGTGCCTCGTCAGCGGCGGGCGCGAGGGGCTGCGGCGGGTGGTGCTCACGGCGTCGGGGGGGCCGTTCCGCAGCACGCCCCGGTCCGAGTTCCCGCGCATCACCCCGGCGCAGGCCCTGCGCCACCCCACCTGGAACATGGGCCGCAAGATCACCATCGACTCGGCGACCCTCATGAACAAGGGGCTGGAGGTGATCGAGGCCCGCTGGCTGTTCGACCTGGACGTGACCCAGGTGGACGTGATCGTGCACCCGCAGAGCATCATCCACTCCCTGGTGGAGTTCGTGGACGGATCCATCCTGGCCCAGCTCGGGATCACCGACATGCGGCTGCCCATCCTCTACGCCCTGCGCCACCCCGAGCGCGGGCCCTCGGCCCTCCCACGCCTCAAGCTGGAGGAGGTGGCCAGCCTCACCTTCGAGCCGGTGGACCGGGAGAAGTTCCCCTGCCTCACCTACGCCTACCGTGCACTGGAGGGCGGCGGGACGCTGCCGGCCGTGCTGAACGCGGCCAATGAGGTGGCCGTCCACCAGTTCCTGGAGGGGGCCATCCGGTTCGACCAGATCGCCGACGTCATCGCCCGCACCCTGGATGCGCATCCGACCCGGCCGCTCACCTCCGTCGAGGACCTCCTGGAGCTGGACCGGGGGGTGCGGCGGTCCCTGAACGCGGTGGCCGCCCGCTAGCCGGCGGGGCGGCTGCGCGCGGCGGGCTCTCCCCTTCGCGCTCCCGCGCCCAAGGCGGTTCCCGGCGGGCGGCCCCGCGATGCTTTCATGAGGAATTTGGAGACGGAATGTTCCCGATACTGCTGAGTACGGCAATAGGCCTTGGGCTCTTGGCGGTGACGCCGGCGCAGGCGGCGGGGTGGCTCCAGCAGGCCCTGTGGTTCGTGGTGGTGGTGGGCGTCCTGGTCTTCGTCCACGAGCTGGGCCATTTTCTGGTGGCCAAGCGCGCGGGCGTGGGGGTGCTCAAGTTCTCGCTGGGGTTCGGGCCGAAGGTGCTGGGGTTCCGGCGGGGGGAG
>DASPOZ010000078.1:0-25489 GCA_035625755.1 Candidatus Sulfotelmatobacter sp. | reverse complement strand
CGCTAGGCGCCTCAGGGGGCCTCCCAGCGTGGCGACGGCCTGGAGATGCGCCGCCGAGTCGGTGCGCAGGTGGACGCTGGCCAGTTGCAGCGACGGGGCGATGTTCATCTCGGCCCTGATCTCCCGCACCGCGCCGGTGATGGCCATGAATGCCTCGGCCACCTTCAACTCGGCAGCATCGGCGGGCGTCAGCCGCAGCGGCTTCGGCCACGAGGCCACCATGATGCTGGGCCCCTCGTGGGGGAGGCGCTGCCAGATCTCCTCGGTAAGGAAGGGCATCATCGGGTGGAGCAGGCGGAGGCCGCCCTCCAGGGCCGTCACCAGGACTTGCCGCACGGCGGCCTGCCCCTGCAGATCCCCGCCCTCCTGGAGGCGGACCTTGGCCACCTCCAGATACCAGTCGCAGTACTCGTGCCAGATGAATTCGTAGACCGCGCGGGCCGCCTCGTCGAACCGATAGGCCTCCAGCGCCTCCGTCACCGCACCGATGGTCTCGTCCAGGCGGGCCAGGACCCAGCGATCCATCGGATCCAAGGGGAGGGTCTGCCACGGCCCCGCCGCCACCGGCTTCCCTTCCAGGTGCCCGGCCACGAACCGGTAGGCGTTCCACACCTTGTTGCAGAAGTGCCGGTAGCCCTCCACGCGCTGCTCCGAGACGCGCACGTCCCGCCCCTGGGCCGCCTGGGACGCCAGGGTCATCCGCAGGGCATCGGCGCCGAAGCGGGCGATGAGGTCCAGCGGGTCCACCACGTTGCCGCGGGTCTTGGACTGCTTGTGGCCCTCCTCGTCCAGCACCAGGCCGTGGATCACCACGTCGCGGAAGGGCACCTCCCCCATACACTTGAGGCCCATCATCAGCATGCGGGCGACCCAGAAGAAGATGATGTCGAAGCCGGTCACCAGGACCGCCGTGGGATAGAACCGCTTCAGCTCCGGCGTGCCCTCCGGCCAGCCCAGGGTGCTGAAGGGCCAGAGGGCCGAGCTGAACCAGGTGTCCAGCACGTCGGGGTCCTGCACCAGGTCCGCCCCGCCGCAGCGCGGGCAGGCCGCCGGGCGCTCCCGGGCCACCAGGGGACGCGCCCCGGGGAGCACGGTGAGGGCGCCGCCGACCCCGGCCAGGAGGTGGTCTCTCTCGCAGGCGCGGCAGTACCAGGCCGGGATCTGGTGCCCCCACCAGATCTGGCGGGAGATGCACCAGTCGCGGATGTTGCGCATCCACTCGAAGTAGGTGTTCTCCCACTGGCGCGGCACGAACCGGGTGCGCCCCTCCTCCACCGCCCGGATGGCCGACTCGGCCAGCGGCCCCGCGCGCACGAACCACTGGGGGGTGAGGAAGGGCTCGATGACGGTGGCGCAGCGGTAGCACTGCCCCACGGCGTGGCGGTACGGCTCGGCCCGCACCAGCAGGCCGTCCGCCCGCAGGTCCTCCACGATCAGCTTCCGCACCTCCGCCCGGTCCCGCCCCACGTAGCGGGCGGCGCGCGGACTCTCCAGCGGGCGGCCCGTCGCGTCCACCAGGAAGGACGCGCTGATGGTCCCATCCGGGTTGAACGCATTCACGCGCGCCAGGTGGTGGCGCTCGCCGATCTCGAAGTCGTTGGGGTCGTGGGCCGGGGTCACCTTCAGGGCCCCGGTGCCGAAGTCCATGGCCACGTAGGGGTCCGCGATGACGGGCAGGCGCCGGCCCACCACGGGCAGGACCACCTGGCGCCCCACGGCCGCCGCGTAGCGCGGGTCGTCCGGGTTCACCGCCACCGCCGTGTCGCCCAGCATGGTCTCGGGCCGCGTGGTGGCCACCACCAGGCCGCCCGCCGGGTCGTCGACGAAGGGGTAGCGGACGTGCCAGAGCTGCCCGTCCCGTTCCTCGTACTCCACCTCCAGGTCCGCCAGGGCCGTGCGGCAGCGTGGGCACCAGTTCACCAGGCGCTCGGCCCGGTACAGCAGCCCATCCTCCCACAGCCGCACGAAGGCCTCGCGCACCGCGCGGGCGCGGGGCTCATCCATGGTGAAGGCCTCGCGGGCCCAGTCGCACGAGGCCCCCAGGCGCTTGAGCTGCCCGATGATGGCGCCCCCCGATTCCTCCCGCCATTGCCAGACCCGGGCCACGAAGGCCTCGCGGCCCAGGCCGTCCCGCGTCCTGCCTTCGCGGAGGAGCTGCCGCTCCACCACGTTTTGCGTGGCGATGCCAGCGTGGTCGGTTCCGGGCATCCAGAGGGTGCTGCGCCCCTGCAGGCGGCGCCAGCGCACCAGGATGTCCTGCAGCGTGTTGTTGAGCGCATGGCCCATGTGGAGGGAGCCGGTGACGTTGGGCGGCGGGATGACGATGCAGAACGGCGGGGCCGGGCTCAGGGGATCGGCCGCGAAGTAGCCGGCCGCCTCCCACATGGCGTAGTGGCGCGCCTCCACGCCGGCCGGATCGTAGCCGTGGGTGAGGGGTTCCGTCATGGCCTGCGGTGCCAGTGCCGGGGGGCGGTGCGGAGGATGGGAGAACCGCACACCCGCCTGACCGCCCCGTTCCGTCGCGAACGGGACGGCGTCAGCGGGGGGGGCGCCGTTCGGCGCGTTCCTTGATCCGATCCAGTTCCCGCGCGATCAGGGCCTCGGCCAGGTCCGGCACGACCTCCCAGACCACCCGCTCGATGCGCTCCACGATGCGATCCGCGATCTCGCGGGCGAGGTAGGGGGCCAGCTCGGCCGATAGGCGGGCCGCCTGGGCATCCGCCGGGCGCGCCGGCTGGGGCGCGGCAGGGGGAACCTCCAGCTCGGCCGCCGCCGGAACCGGCTCGGGTGCCCACGCCGCTGGAGGCTCCAGCGCTGCGGCCACCATGGCGGGCGGCGCGGCGGCCGGCGGCGCGGCGGGCGCCGGCTCCACGGCGGGGGGAGGCGCGGCGGTCTCCAGGTCCCGCAGCATCTCCTCGGGGCCGGGAAGAGGCGGCGCGGGGGGCGCCTCGAGGTCCAGCGGTTCGAGTTCGTACACCGGAACCGCAGGAGGCACGTCTCCCAGCAGGTCCAGCTCCAGTTCCGGCATGGGCGGCTCGGCGGGGGCGGGCCGCGCCTCCGCCGCAGGCGGGGCCGCCTCGAGGGAAGTCGGCTCGAGGTCCAGCTCGAAGACAGGGGCGGCGGGTTCCGGGGCCGGCGGGGGAGGCGGCGCGGCGGCGGCCACGGGCGGCGCCCCGGCCCGCTCCGGCTCGAGAGGGAGGATCTCGACCGCCGGCTGGGGCTCCTCCGCCGTGAGATCGTCGAGCGAGAGCTCCTGCAGTTCCCCGGGCGGCGCGGGGGCGGGAGGCGGCGGCACCGCCCGCGGCGCCTGGGACGGCGGCGCCGGCGGCTGCGCGGCCAGCGGCGCAGGGAACGGCTCCTCCCGGGAGGGCTCTTCTCGCGGCACGACCACTGGTGGCGGGACGGGCGGCGCGGGCGGCGGGGCGGCCGCTGGGGCCACGAGCGATGGCGCCGGAGGAATCGGGATGGTGGGCGGCGGGGCGGCGGGCCGCGGCCGCGGTTCCTCCACGAGGGCCGCGGGGGCCGCCGCGGGCGCGGCCTGCGGGGACAGCAGGTGCTTGACCTTGTTGATGAGGGTCTGGGACTCGAACGGCTTCGTCACGAAGTCGTTGGCGCCGGCCTTGAGTCCCTCGTTCTTGTCGAAGGTCTCGAAGGTGCCGGCCAGCAGGATGATGGGGGTCGCCTTCAGCTGCGGGTCTTCCCGCAGGGCGCGACACACATCGTACCCGTTCTTGTCCGGCATCACCAGGTCGATGAGCATCAGGTCCGGGTGGGATTCCTTCGCCTTCCGGATCGCCTCCTCGCCGCTCCGGGCCGGGATCAGCACGAAGTCCTCCCGGCTGAAGGTGAGCTCCACCACCTTCTGGATCGTCACGCTGTCATCGGCGATCAGGATCCGCGCCCCCATCCCGCCCTCCTACGGGACCCCCGCCCCACGTCCGGAGGCAGGGGCCGCCGCCTCAGCTTGCTCCATGCCCTCCAGAAGGGCAAGCCCCGCGGGGTCCAGCACGAGGACCAGCCGACCCTGCCGGCACCAGCCGCCCCGGAAGCAGGCCGCCGGGAGCGTGCTGGCCTCGGCCGGCATCTGCAGGAAGTCCAAGGGCGACGCCTCGACGACGTCGCCCACCCGATCGACCAAAAGCCCGAACGCGCGGCCGGCGTCTTCTCCCACCAGGACGCGGGCCTCCCCGTCCCGCCGGCAGGGCCCGTAGCCGAAGAGCGCGCCCAGATCCAGCGCCGGAAGGGGAATCTCCCGGTGCACGAGCACCTGGAACTCGCGCCCGGCGGCGCCCACGATGCCCTCCGCCAGGACGACCTCGCGGAGGAATCCGACGGGGACCGCGAAGCGTTCCTCTCCCACCTCGAAGAGCAGCACGCGCTCCGATGCCGGCGCTTCCCGCCGCTCGGCGCGGGGCCTGCCGGCCGCGGCCGCCCGGCGAATCGGGAGGACGGAACCTCTCACCTTGCTGTCACCTGGCCATCACCCGCCTGTTATCCGGCCATTGCCTGGGTGTTCCCTCGGAGCCTTTGTCCTTGCGGTGTTAGCGCAAGGTACCCTCTCCCCTGAACCTTGTCAAGACCTTTCCACGCCGGGAGGAGCGCGCCGCACCTCCGCATAGCGCATGGGCGAACTCCCCACGCCAACACCTCGCCCCGGGCTCCGCCACGAGAGAGCCCGAAACCCACCGCAGGCCGCGCCGCCAGCATAGAAGGCGCGGGAGGCCGGTCGGGAGGCGTCGCCGAAAAGGGCGCTCAGGCCGTCGCTGAGCACGCCCGCGATGATGGCGACCGCGGTCGAGCCGGTCGCCGTGGCGGGGGCATCCCGTCGCTCCCTCGCGAGCTCCACGCGCACAAAGGCCAAGGGCGGGCGGCAGCTTTCGCCGCCGCCCGCCCTTGGCCGCCTCCTGGTGTCGCGAAGGGCCCGCCGCCGCCCCCGCCCCCGGGCGAAACACCATCAGCAGGTGCTCGTCACGGACCCCCAGGCGCGTTCCGACGGACATCCCAGGCGGTACTGCTGGTAGAGTTGCGTCTCCCGTTGGAGGGCCTCCAGGTTCGCCCCGGGCACCGCCGCCCACAGGGTGCGCCGCAGGGATGGGGCGGCGGGCGCGAAGTTCTCGCGCCGGGCGCGGTACACCGCCACCTCGGCCCGCATGCGGGCCAGCACCGCCAGGGCATCGGCCGGCGCCACGCGCCCCGCGTCCGCCTCGCCGGCCAGCCAGAGGCGCGTCTCCAGGAGGAAGCGCGTGAAGGGATCATCCAGGTCGAGCGACGGGCGGACCTGGTCCTGGTACGCGGCTTCGGCCCCGGCCCGGTCGGCGGCGGCCGCCAGGCCGCCGGGGGCCCCCAGGATCGCCTCGCGCCGTCCCGCCTCGGTGGTGGCCGCGATGGCGATGCCCTCGCTCACCCCCACCGTGAGGGGAAAGAGGGTCACCCGCTGGAACACCAGGCTCGCCTGCTGCTCCACCGGCATCTCGGACTGCAGGGCCAAACCGCTCCAGCCGCAGCCGCCCAGCAGCAGGGCGCAGGCCGGAAGCCACCTCGCGCGCCTCATGGGGCCACCTCCGCCACCGGCTCCACGATATAGGAGCGGCTCTTGGCGTCCTTCTTGAGCTCCAGGATGCCGTGTTTGGCGGCATCCTCCAGCATCCGCGAGAAGGTCTTGTATCCGTAGTAGCTCTCGTTGAAGGAGGGCTTCTTCCGCATGATGGTCTGCTTGATCATCGAGCCCCAGAGGACCTCCTTGTCCTCCCGCTGGAGGGCCTCCATGGCGTCGCTGATCAGGCCCATCGCCTCCCCCGTCTTCTCGGGGAGGTCCCGCAGCCCGCGGGCCGGCTTCTTCTGCGTGCGGACCAGGTCCTCGTAGTAGATGAACTCGTCGCAGTTGTCCACCAGGAGCTCCGAGGACGAGTTCTTCACGCCCACCCCGATCACGTACTTGTTGTTCTCGCGCAGCTTGGACACCAGGGGCGAGAAATCGCTGTCCCCCGAGAGGATGACGAAGGTGTCGATGTGCTCCTTCTCGTGGCTCAGGTCCATGGCGTCCACCACCAGGCGGATGTCGGCACTGTTCTTGCCGCTGTAGTGCGAACGCGGGATGTCGATAAGCTCGATGGCCGCCTCGTGGAAGGGCCGCTTGTAGTCCGCGTACCTGCCCCAGTCGGCGTAGGCCCGCCTCACCATGATCTTGCCCTTCTCCACCAGGCGTTCCATCACCAGCTGGATCTCGAAGGACTTGTACTTCGCGTCCCGGACCCCCAGGGCGATGTTTTCGAAGTCGATGAAGAGCGCCAGCTTGCGCTCCTCGCTGCCGTTCTCGGCCACAGGATCACCTCCCTCCGCTCACCACGTTCCGGGGCCGGCCCCTCGCCGCCCCTTGGGTGGGATGGTACCGCCGGGGCCGGGCCTTGTCAAAAGAGCGGAGACGAGACGCCCCATGGAGGCCGCGAGCCGGGGCGCACGTTGCAGGGGGGCGCAGGGTCCGGGCGGGGCGCACGGACCGGGGAACCGCGGGTCCGCCCCCCGCGGCGCCGAGTGGCGTGAGCCCCCAAAAAGCTCGCTGTCCGTGCGCCTTCCCGTACCCGTTCCCGGTCCCGACAGCACGCCAAACACCCAGCGCCCCCGGCCGTGGCCAAGAAGGCTTGCCGGATCAGGCCCGAGGCACGGGAACGGGCACGGGAACGGGAACGATCCGTCAAGGGACTTCTGCCTCAGGACACTAACGGGCCCCCTCCTCCGCGATGGACCCCCGCTTGGAGAACCCGACGGAGAAGCCCAGGACCACCACCGCGGCCAGGAAGACGAACCACCGCGTCCCGGCTGAGATATTCTTGATGGCCAGGGGGGCGATCAAGATGGCCACCAGGTTCATTACCTTGATCATGGGGTTGATGGCCGGGCCGGCCGTATCTTTGAATGGGTCGCCCACCGTGTCCCCGATCACGGCGGCCTTGTGGAAGTCGGTCCCCTTCCCGCCGAACAGGCCGTCCTCGATCTTCTTCTTCGCGTTGTCCCAGGCGCCGCCGGTGTTGGCCAGGAAGACGGCCATGAGCTGCCCCGTGAGGATGGCCCCGGCCAGGAACCCGCCCAGGGCGGCCGCCCCCAGCCAAAAGGCCACCATGATGGGGCTCACGATGGAGAGGATCCCGGGGCCCAGCAGCTCCTTCTGGGCGGCGGCCGTCACGATGGCCACGCACCGGCCGTAGTCCGGCTTCTCCTTGTACTCCATGATCCCCGGCTTCTCCCGGAACTGCCGGCGCACTTCCTCCACCAGCAGGTGCGCGGCACGGCTCACCGCCTGGATGGCGAAGGAGGAGAAGAGGAACGGAACCGCCCCGCCGATGAGGAAACCGATGAAGACGTCCGGCAGGTTCACCTGGATCCCGGTCTTGAAGAGCTGCGCCTCGTCGATGAAGGCCCGGAACAGCGACACGGCGGCGATGACCGCCGTGGCGATGGCCAAACCCTTGGTGAGGGCCTTGGTGGTGTTCCCCACGGCGTCCAGCCGGGCCACGATGCGGTGCGCTTCCATCCCGGAGGGCGTCTTGGGATTCCCCTTGAGGGCGCCGGACATCTCGAAGATTCCGTTGGCGTTGTCCGAGATGGGGCCGAAGGTGTCCTCGGCCAGGACGAAGCCGGTGGTGGCCAGGAGCCCCAACCCGGCCAGGGCGATGCCGTAGGCAGAGAGGGAAAAGCTTCCGCCGAAGATGCTGTAGGAGCCGAAGATGGTCACCCCGATGGCCAGCACGGCCCAGACGCTGGACTCCAGGCCGCTGGCGAAGCCCGAGAGGAGCAGGGTGGCCGGGCCCGTCTTGCTGGCGTAGGCGATCTCGTTCACCGGCTTCTTGTCGATGCCGGTGAAGTGCTCCGTGAGCCACTGGATCAGCAGGGCCAGGATGATGCCCATGGTGGTGGCCAGGAAGAACCGCCAGCCCAGGGCCCCGTACTTGGTGCTGGTGAAACCGGGCCCCGTGAAGTAGAGCTGCGTCACCAGCAGGAAGCCGGCGATGGACACCATGGCCGCCACCCAGAACCCCACGTTGATGGGACGCATGGGGTTCATCGCGGGGTCGTCCTTGCCCCGCACGCACCACGTCCCGATGATGGAGCCGAAGACCCCCACGGCCCGGATCAGGAGCGGGTACACCACCAGGGCCAGGGCCACCTTGGAGGCCGGTTCCTTGCCCCCGAAGGCCGCCACGAAATCCGCGTCCAGCATGGCCCCCGCGCCCAGGATGATGGCCGCCACCAGGGTCACCTCGTAGGACTCGAAGACGTCCGCGGCCATGCCGGCGCAGTCGCCCACGTTGTCCCCCACGTTGTCCGCGATGGTGGCGGCGTTGCGGGGGTCGTCCTCCGGGATGTTCTTTTCCACCTTGCCCACCAGGTCGGCCCCCACGTCCGCCGCCTTGGTGAAGATGCCCCCCCCCATGCGCATGAAGAGGGCGGCCAGGGACCCGCCGAAGCCGAAGCCCACCAGCACCTTCATGGCCTCTTCTTTGTAGATCAAGAAGATGATGGTGGCCCCCAGGAGGCCCAGGCCCACGGTAAACATGCCCGACACCGTGCCCGCCCGGAAGGCCACCTCCAGGGAGCCCTTGAAGCTGCCCAGGGCCGCGGCCGCCGTCCGCACGTTCCCCCTGACGGCCAGCTTCATCCCCACGTACCCCGCCCCGTAGGAGGCCCAGACCCCCGCGAAGAAGGCCACCGCCACGCCCAGGGGGAGCCATTGCCCCTCGTAGACGTTGCTGTACATCACGTAGAGGCCGATCGTGATCACGATGATGAACCAGATCATGGTCTTGATCTGGCGCTTCAGGTAGGCCATGGCGCCTTCCTCGATGGCCGCGGAGACCGCCTGCATCTCGCGGCTGCCGGGGTCGGCCCGCAGGACGCGGGCGGCCAGGAACCCGCCGTAACCCAGGGCCACGAAGGCCGAGATCAGTACGAACCAGAGGATGCCCCACTCCTGCGGCCCGAACGACGGCAGGACGATGCTGGATTCGCTCATGCCCTCCCCCTTCGCGTCACGCGCCTATGACACTCCGCCCTGCGTCCGATCGGGCCCGGCGCCACGGCCGGGCACGCCACGCACACCGCCCTTCGCTGCATCGGTCATGGACGCTGTCCGGGAGGCGGGTTACCAGATCTTGGAGGGGATACTGCTGCCCTTGGCCTTCACCAGTTGGTCCACCAGCGCCCAATCGAAGTACGCGCTCTCCTGGGTCACGGCCGGATCCACCTGGCGGTCGTAATACTTGCGGCCTTCGCTGATGTCCTTTTCCAGGAGGGAGAAGAGGGTGTCGTTCTTGACGCCTTCGGCGATCTTGTCCTGATTGTAGAGGATGATGTCGGCCACGATGAGCCGGGCCAACCGCTTGGCCTTTTCGTGGGGATCCTGCGTCGGCTGCGCGACCATACGCCCCTCTGCTAGACCCGCTCGAAGAGCGAGAGCTGGGTCCGATCCTCGCCCGGGAAGGACACGGGGTAGTTCTCGGTGAAGCAGGCGGCGCAGAACCCCACATCCTTCCCCACCGCCCGCATCAACCCCTGGAGGCTGAGGTAGCCCAGGCTGTCCGCCCGGATGTACCGGCAGATCTCCGCCGGATCGTGGGTGGAGGCGATGAGTTCCTTGCGCGTGGGCGTATCGATCCCGTAGTAGCAGGGGGAGACGGTGGGGGGCGAGCTGATGCGCATGTGCACCTCCCGCGCCCCGGCCCCCCGGAGCATGCTCACGATCTTCCGGCTGGTGGTGCCGCGGACGATGGAATCGTCCACCACCACCACGCGCTTCCCCTCCAGCAGGTCCCGCACGGCGTTCAGCTTGACCTTCACCCCGAAGTGCCGGATGGACTGCTGGGGCTCGATGAAGGTGCGCCCCACGTAGTGATTGCGGATGAGGCCGTGGTCGAAGGGGATCCCGCTCTGCTGGGCGTACCCCAGCGCCGCCGGCACCCCCGAATCGGGCACGGGGATCACCACGTCCGCCTCCACCGGGTGCTCCCGGGCCAGCTGGCGCCCCAGCGCCTTGCGCACGCGGGCCACGTTCTGCCCGAACAGGAGGCTGTCCGGCCGGGAGAAGTAGATGTACTCGAAGATGCATTGGGCCGGCAGCACCGTGGCGAACGGACGGTACGAGGTCACGCCGTCCCGCGTGATGCGCACCACCTCGCCCGGCTCCACGTCCCGCACGAACTCGGCCCCCACCAGGTCGAAGGCGCAGGTCTCCGAGGCCAGGACCCAGGCGTCCCCCAGGCGCGCGAGGGAGAGGGGACGGAACCCGTACGGGTCCCGCACGCCGATGAGCTCCTCCTCGTTCATGATCCCCAGGGTGAAGGCGCCCCGCACCTGGAGGAGGGCCTCGGCCACCGCCTCGGGCAGGTCCGCCGCCTTGGCCCGGGCGATGAGGTGGACGACGACCTCCGAGTCCGAGGTGCTGCTGAAGATGGCCCCCTGCCCCTCCAGGTCTTCCCGCAGGACCTGGGCGTTCACCAGGTTCCCGTTGTGGGCCAGGGCCACGGCCCCCCGGCGGTACCCGGCCAGGATGGGCTGCGCGTTCTTGAGCTGGGAACTCCCGGTGGTGGAGTAGCGCACGTGGCCGATGGCCAGGGCGCCGGGCAGGCGCCGCAGGCGCGGTTCGGTGAACACGTCGGCCACCAGGCCCATGCCCTTCTCCAGGTGCAGGGCCTGCCCGTCCGACGAGACGATCCCGGCGCTTTCCTGGCCGCGGTGCTGGAGGGCGTACAGCCCCAGGTAGGTGAGGTTCGCCGCCTCGGGATGGTTGAAGATCCCGAAGATGCCGCACTCTTCCCGGAACTTGTCGAAGGCCATCCGCCCCCCCGCCTCTCCTATTGCGGTCCCTTATTACCGTAGGTGGGTCGAATTTTCAACCCCAAATCCGCGAAAATAACGGACGGCCCCGCGCCCGGCCAGCCGAGGCCGCCCCGCGGGTTTCCGGAAGGCAGGATAAACGAGAGGGGGGGCCGGCCCCGGCCCCCAACAGGTTGCTGAAAAACACGTCCTCTGCAGGCTGCTCAAAAAGGTCCAGATGCAAGGCGGCGGGCGATGGGCCGAGTGAGGCGTACTCCGGGTACGCTGCAGCGAGCGCCCGAGCCCGCCAACGCCGCAGGTGGGCCTTTTTCAGCAGCCTGCTACCTGCTACAGGACCCGCTTGAGGCCCTGCAGGGCCTGACGCGTGCGGTGCACGTTCTCCACCAGGGCGAAGCGCACCCAGCCGTCCCCGCACTGGCCGAACCCGATCCCGGGGGAAACCGCCACCTCGGCCTTCTCGATGAGGAACTTGGAGAACTCCAGGGAACCCAGGGGACGGTACTGGTCCGGGATGCGGGCCCAGACGAACATGGTGCCCTTGGGCTTGTCGCACTTCCACCCGATCCGGTTCAGGCCGTCCACCAGGGCATCCCGCCGCTTCCGGTAGACCTCCACCGTCTCGGCCACGCAGGCCTGGGGGCCGTTGAGGGCGATGATGGAGGCGATCTGGACCGGCTGGAACATGCCGTAGTCCAGGTAGCTCTTGATGCGGGCCAGGGCCGCCACCATGCGCCGATTGCCCACGCAGAACCCCACCCGCCAGCCCGGCATGTTGTAGCTCTTTGACAGGCTGTAGAACTCCACCCCCACGTCCTTGGCCCCCGGCACCTGCAGCAGGCTGGGGGCCTGATAGCCGTCGAAGACCAGGTCGGCGTAGGCGAGGTCGTGGATGATGATCAGGTCCCGCTCGCGGGCGAACTCCACGAGCTTCGTGAAGAAGTCCAGCTCCACCACGGAGCAGGTGGGGTTGTGCGGGAAGCTGACCACCAGGAACTTGGGGTGGGGCCACGTCTCCCGGTAGGCCTCCATGACGGCCCCCAGGAAGTCCCCCCCCGGCTCCAGGGGCACGCTCCGCACGTTGGCGCCGGCGATGATCATGGAGTAGGAGTGGATCGGATAGGTGGGATTGGGCACCAGGGCCATCTCGCCCGGCTCCACGATGGCCAGGGCCAGGTGCGAGATGCCCTCCTTGACGCCGATGGTGGCGATGACCTCGGTGTCCGGGTCCACGGCCACGCCGTAGCGGCGCCGGTACCAATCGGCGATGGCCGCGCGGAGCTTGGTGATGCCGCGGGAGGCCGAGTACCGGTGGTTCCGGGGGTTGGCGGCCGCCTCGCACAGCTTCTCCACGATGTGGGGGGGCGTGGCCAGGTCCGGGTTGCCCATCCCGAAGTCGATGATGTCCTGGCCGCGGGCGCGCGCCTTCATCTTCAGATCGTTCACGATGGTGAAGACGTAGGGCGGCAGTCGCTTGATCCGATAGAACTCGTCCATGCCCCCTCCCAATGCTATCCTGCCATCCCATCTGTCGAGCGCGCAAGCCCCGGGGGAGGAACGGCACCTTCCCCCAGCCGGCGCCGCGGCGATGGACCTCCGCCGCGCGGCGCCCATGATAACGCGGAATTCCCCTCCGTCAAGGATAATGGCGCCGGGGCCGCGGCCCCGCCACCCTTCCGCCGGTCATCGATCCACGCAGGGAACCCACCCGGCGCCGTGGCCCCCCACGAAAGCGAACGGGCGGACAACCTACCGGCCGCCCGCCCGGCATGCTGGTGAAAAATTCCCCGGCCGCGCGAACCGAGGGTCAGGGCTGGAGCCGGATCCCGCCGCAGTCGGCGTGGCCGAATCCCTTCCGGTCCGCCTGGAAGGCGACCTCCTGGAGCCCCGACACGGTGCTCTGGCAGGACGAGCACTTCCGGCCAGACGCCTCCCACTGCTCCATGTGGGTCCGGCAGACGGCGGCCTTCTTCTCGTAGAAGCCCACCACCATGGCCTTGCGCGGCGCCTCCGCAGAGCAGACGATGCACTTCAGCTTGCCGTTGAGGAAGTCCAACATCCCCACGTTCGGTCCCTCCTTTCGCCCGGCATCCCGGCCGGGCCTCCCGCGGCTTCCCTGCCGCCATGGCGAGCACCCTGGCGGTACCACCTGCAGATCCGATGTCCCCTTGGACGGATCCACGCCCCGGCACATTCGAACGCCGCACCCATATATAAATGACCGCCCTCACGGCTGGCGCCGTGAGGGCGGTGGCGATGGCGGAGGGAAGGGGCCGGGCTGGGGAAGCCCGGCGCTCCGCCACGGGCATCTCATATCCCGACGCCGCGCCCCCCGTCAAGGCAAAAAACGCCGCCGTCCGCGGGGACCGTCGCCTCCCTCACATCTCCTCCAGGGCGGGCACCCCCAAAAGGCCCAGGCCGGATCCGAGCACGTTGCGGGCGCACCAGCAGAGCAGGACGCGGGCATCGGTCAGGGGCGCGTCCTCGGTGAGGATCCGCACGTCATGCCAGTACCGGCTCACGGCGGACGCCAGGTCGATCAGGTAGCGGCTGACGGCCGACGGTTCGTACTCCTCCGCGGCCTGGCGCACCACGGCCGGATACCGATACAGGAGGCGCACCAGCGCCAGCTCCTGCTCGGCGCCCAGCCGGCCCACGTCGGCCTCCCGGTCCACGGGGCGGCCGTGCCGCCGCAGAAGGCTGGAGAGGCGCGTGTGGGTGTACTGGAGGTAGGGCCCCGTTTCGCACTTGAACGCCCGGGTCTCCGGGTCGTAGTTCAGGACCTGGTCCCAGTCGAACTCCACGTCCTTGATGCGGCGGGTCTTCAGGTCGTTGAACACGATGGCGCCCACCGCCACCGCCCGCGCGATCTGCTCTTTCTGGTCCGGGCCCATCTCGCGCCTGGCCAGGATCCCGCGGCACATCTCCAGGCCGCGCTCGATCAGCTCCTCCAGGGATACCGTCCCCCCCGCTCGGGAGGAGAGCCGCTTCCCGCGCAGGAGCACCTGGCCGAAGGGCACGTGCACGCAGCGGCCCCACCAGGCGCACCCCATCCGTTCCAGCACCGCGAAGAACTGGCGGAAGTGGAGCGCCTGCGGCGCCCCCACCACGTAGAGCATCCGGTCGAAGGCGTAGGTCTCGTGGCGGTAGAGGGCCGCGGCCAGGTCCCGCGTGCCGTAGAGCGTCGCCTCGTCCGCCTTGCGGACGATGAAGGGCGGGATGTTCAACTCGTCCAGGGGCACCACCAGGGCCCCCTCGCTGGCCACCGCCAGGCCCTTCGCCTCCAGCGCGCGCACGGCGGCGTCGATCTTGTCGTTGTAGAAGCTCTCGCCCGCCACCGCGTCGAAGGTCACGCCCAGCAGGCCGTAGATCCGGTCGAACTCGCGGAGGCTCACCTGGCGGAAGGCGGCCCACAGGCGGCGGGCCTCCGCGTCCCCCTCCTCCAGGCGCTTGAACCACTGGCGGGCCTCGTCGCGCAGACCGGGCTCCTCCTTCTCGGCCCGGTTCCAGCGGACGTAGAGATCGTTGAGGCCGGCCACCGTGGTGGCCTCCGGCGACCCGCCGCCCCAGCGGGCGAAGGCCGCCAGGATCTGGCCGAACTGCGTCCCCCAGTCCCCCAGGTGATTGATCCCCACCACGGTGAAGCCCAGGGCGCGGAACACCCGGATGAGGGCCGCACCGAGCACGGTGCTGCGCAGGTGGCCCACGTGGAACGGCTTGGCGATGTTGGGCGAGGAGTAATCCACGCAGACGGTCCTTCCCCGTCCCTCGTCCGACCCCCCGTAGGCCTCGCCGGCGGCCGCGGCCGTCGCCAGCGTCGCCCGAACCAGGACGGCCGGCTCCAGTGCGAAGTTCAGGTAGCCCCCGGCGGCCTCCACCCGCACGAAGGACCCGAAGGCCCCCAGCCGCCCCGCCAGATCCGCCGCGATGGCCTGGGGCGCCTTGCGGAGTCGTTTGGCCAGGGCGAAGCACGGGTAGGCATAGTCGCCGAGGGCAGGATCGGGGGGCGCGATCACCGCCGCGTAAATCTCGCCCGCGGGCGCCTCCACGGCGCCGCCGAGGGCCGCCGCGATCTCCTCCCGGAACGCGTCGCCCTGACCCATGGCCACCTACCGTTCGGGCGTTGGCCGCGCCCCGTCCCCGAGGTCCACGGGGATGGGCCCGGCGATGCGGATGTCCCGGCGCGTGACCCGACAGCGGTAGGCCAGGATGCGCACGCCGGCGCGCGCCGCCCGGGCCAGGGCCCGCGCCAGGTCCGGGTCCGCCGCCACGTTGGGGCGAAACCGCTGGGCGTCCTTCCGCTGCACGACGAACACCACGGCCGCATCCGTGCCGCGCCGGCGTGCGCGGGCCAGGGCCTCCACGTGACGACGCCCGCGGGCCGTGGGCGCGTCCGGAAACAGGGCCACGCCCCCCTCCACCAGCGTCACCGATTTCGCCTCCACGAGGCAACGGGCCCCGGCGCGCTCCAGCACGAAGTCCAGCCGGCTTCCCCCGTGGCGCACCTCGCGCCGCGCCCTGGGGAACCCGCGCAGGGCGGCGATCCGCCCCTCGGCCAGCCCTTCGGCCAGCAGGGCATTGGGGAGGCGTGCATCGGCCGAGACCAGCGTCGCCTGCGCGCGCACCAGCGCGAGGTCGTAGGGGCAGCGCCGGCCCGGCCGCCCGACCGGCCTGAGGTACACCCGGTACCCGGGCACCAACAGCTCGCGCAGCCGCCCCGAGTTCGCCACGTGCGCCGGGACGCGGCGCCGGCCCACCTCCACCAGGGCCGCGAACCGGTTCAGCCGCCGGACGAAACGTCCCGGCGTCAGCGGGCCGAATTCCACCGGGGGCCCCGCGTCAAAGCAGCCGGCCGATCCACAGCGCCCCCGCCCCCACGCTGAGGGTCCCCACCAGGGCCAGGGCCCACCGATACAGGGCGAGCGACCGCTCCTGGAACCGGCCGAGGACGAGGCCGGCCGAAGCCCCGTACAGCACCATCATCAAGACGACCGCCACGCTGAAGACCACGATGTAGACGGCGGCCGCCCAGGCCGAGGCCAGGGCGGCCACCGGCACCACGACGAAGACGCCCGCGGTCCCCGCCAGGCCGTGGACGATCCCCACCAGCGTCGGCCCGTGGGTGTGGGCATGGTGCGCGCCCCCCTGGTGCGAGTGCAGGTGGGCGTGCCGCACACCGTCGTGCTCGTGGACGTGGAGGTGGATCCGCCGCCTCCAGAGGTCGCGGAACACCAGGCCGCCCAACACCAGGAGCACGCCCCCCACGGCCAGCTCCGCCGCCCACGCGAAGGCCGCCGGGATCCGACGCCCCAGCAGGATGGCGCCCACCCCCAGAACCAGCAGCGGCACCATGTGCCCCAGCCCCCACTGCAGGCAGAAGCGCACGGCCTGGCGCGGGCGGGGCCGGCGGGCGATGAACGTGGTCACCGCGATCACGTGGTCCGCGTCCAGCGCGTGCAGGAGGCCCAGGATGAACGCCGTGGGGAGCGTGAGCCAGAAGGTCATGCGCGCCTTCCTGATTCGAGGGGTCAGCCAGCCGGCGCAGGATACCACTGATGGAAGCTGATGAGCAATGAGCTGATGAGCAACGAGTGGGGAGGACCATCGGGCAACGTCTTTCTCCCGCTGCCCCGCTCGTCAGCTCGTCAGCCCATCAGCCCATCAGCTCGCTCGTTGCGTAAGGGGGCGCGCCACGAAAATAGGCACGTGCTGGGGCGATGCTTATCCGCTGGGCAGGGCGCGCGAGGCGCCCCGTCCGGCCTGACGCTGCGGCCCCGCCCCACCGGTTGCAAACACGGGGGGTTACCCCGCCTCTCGGCGTTCCCGACCGCTCGCGCATTGCGTGGCATGGAATCTGCTTCCCCGGTGTGGCCGCGGGCAGCCGCGAACGCGGAGGGGCCGCCCGCCACGATCCTGTCCAACCCGGTCGAAGCCCGTTCGAAGGAGGTACCGCTGTGCCGACTCGCATGGCCCTGCGATCGTTCGGTGTCGCCCTGTTGCTGGCCGCCGCACTCGGCGCGGCGCAGGCAGCCTCGGCCCAGGAGCCGGCGGCGCGGCCCGCCCCCGCGCCGGCCGCGCCGGCGCAGTCGCCACCCGCCCCCGGCGCCCCTTCGGCACAAGCCTCCGCGAAAGTCGATCCCGGAGACACGGCGTGGATGCTCACCTCCGCCGCCTTCGTCCTCATGATGACGGCCCCCGGCCTCGCCCTCTTCTACGGGGGGATGGTCCGGCGCAAAAACGCCCTGTCCACGCTCATGCAGAGCTTCATCATCTTGGCCATCATCAGCCTCCAGTGGGCCCTGTGGGGCTATTCCGTGGCCTTCGGCCCCGATGCGTTCAAGGGGATCCTCGGGGGGTTCGAGTGGATCGGGCTGCGGGGCGTGGGGCTGGACCCGAACCCGGATTACGCCAAGACCATCCCGCACCAGGCCTTCATGGTGTACCAGATGATGTTCGCCGTGATCACCCCTGCCCTCATCACGGGGGCCTTCGCGGAGCGTATCCGGTTCGCCCCCTTCCTGGTGTTCACGCTCCTCTGGGCCACCTTCATCTACGATCCACTGGCCCACTGGGTCTGGGGGAACGGCGGGTGGATGCGGAACATGGGTGCGCTGGACTTCGCCGGCGGCACCGTGGTGCACATCAGCTCGGGCGTCTCGGCCCTGGCCATGGCCTTGATCATCGGCAAGCGACGGGGGTTCGGGCACGAACCGATGCCGCCCCACAATCTCACCCTCACGGTCCTGGGGGCGGGGCTCCTGTGGGTGGGATGGTTCGGGTTCAACGCCGGCAGCGCCCTGGGGGCCAATGCGCTGGCGGTCAGCGCCTTCGTGGCCACCCACGTGGCCACGGCCGCGGCCGCCGTCTCGTGGATGCTGTGGGAGTGGGCGATGCGGGGCAAGCCCACGGTGCTGGGGGCCGCGTCCGGCGCCGTGGCCGGCCTGGTGGCCGTCACCCCGGCGTCGGGCTTCGTCACGCCCATGGCCGCCCTCGTGATCGGCGCCGTGGCGGGGATCCTGTGCTACAGCGGGTGCGTCCTGAAGGTGAGGCTCGGCTACGACGATTCGCTGGACGTGGTGGGCGTTCACGGGGTGGGGGGCACCTGGGGGGCGCTGGCCACCGGCCTCTTCGCCACCAAGGTGATCAACCCGGACGGGGCCAACGGCCTCTTCTACGGCAACCCGCAGCAGTTCGCCATCCAGGCCCTCACGGTGCTGGCCACGTGGGCCTTCGCCTTCCTCGGGACCCTGATCATCGGCAAGGCCGTGGACGCCGTGATGGGCCTCCGGGTGCACGAGGAGGACGAGCACGCCGGGCTCGATCTGAGTCAGCACAACGAGAACGCCTACGCGCTGGGGATGATGGGCGAGGGGGGCCACCTCGCCGGCCACGGCCTGCCTGCGGGACCGATGGGCCACCCGGCGGACGAGTCGCGCCACGCCCGGCCGGCCCCGGCCGGCCGGCCCCCGGCTTAAGCAGGATGCTGAAAAACGCTCTCTTGCCCAGGCTGCTCAAAAAGGCCCAGATGCAAGGCGGCGCGCGATGCGAGGTGCGAGGCGTACTCGGTCCGTACGTCGCAGCGCCGCGCGAGCGCGCCAACGCCTCACCCGCTGCCGTTCCGTCGGCAGCGGGGAAAGCTGCTGGGCCTTTTTCAGCAGCCTGTTAAGGGGCGACCCGCATGCCGGAGGGGCCCCGGTACGTGGCTGCCGCCCCGCGAAGGACGCTGCCCGACGGCACGGTGAGCGCCCCCGGCCGCGGCCCGGCCGCTGCAAGCCGGCGGGCCCGTGGGGAGCTCGCCCGGCGCACCACCGAACTCTCCACGCTCTACGAGGTCAGCCGGCTCCTGAGCGCGGGCGGGGACCTGGGGAAGGCCCTCACGGCCACCCTGCGGGTGCTCCACTCGTTCCTCGACCTGGCGGGCGGCAGCGTGCTCCTCGAGGAGCGCGGCACCGGCCGCCTCCGCGTGGCGGCGTCCATCCATCCCCGGCCGCCTCTTGCCGGGCCGGGTGGCCATCCCCGGCCGCCCCTCGGGGGTTCGGGCGGTCACGCGCGGCCGGCCAGTCCGGCGCCGGCCTCTCTCCTGCCCGAGGGCCTCATGGCCCAGATCCTCCGTCACGGGCTGCCCCTGGTGGTCCCCGAGGGCGAGGATGACTCGCCACGGGCCGAGGGCGGCGGGCGGCCCGGCCGCAGGGCCTCCCCCGGCGGCACGCTGCTGGGCGTCCCCATCCGCGCCAAGGGTGAGCCCCTGGGCGTCCTGGTCGCCACCCGGGGTCCCGGCGAGGGCGCCGGCAGCTTCAATGACGACCTGCGCGTTCTCACGGTGGTCTCGGACCTGATCGGCCAGGCCGTGCACGCCGAGCGCGAGGCCGGGGGCGCGCCCGCCCCCGCAGCGCCCCCGCTCCGCCCTCCCGCGGCGCGCCCCGGGCCCGCCGCGCCCGCCCGGCTCAGCGATGCCATCGTGGGCCGGGGGACGCGGATGCAGGAGGTGTTCGAGGCCGTGGCGCGGGTGAGCCCGAGCCACGCCACCGTCCTGCTGCGGGGGGAGAGCGGCACCGGCAAGGAGCTCATCGCGCGGGCCATCCACCTCCAGGGGCCGCGGGCGGGCGGGCCCTTCATCAAGCTGAACTGCGCGGCCCTCCCCGAAACGCTCCTGGAGAGCGAGCTGTTCGGGCACGAGCGCGGCGCCTTCACCGGGGCCGTGCAGGCCCGCAAGGGACGTTTCGAGCTGGCGGACCAGGGCACCCTGTTCCTGGACGAGATCGGGGACATGCCGTTGGGCACGCAGGCCAAGCTCCTGCGCGTCATCCAGGAGAAGCGCTTCGAGCGCCTGGGCGGGACGCGCACCCTCACGGTGGACGTGCGGATCATCGCCGCCACCAACCGCCACCTGGAACGCGCGGTGGCCGAGGGGACCTTCCGGGAGGACCTCTACTACCGGCTGAACGTCCTCCCCATCGTCCTGCCGCCCCTGCGCGAACGGCGCGAGGACATCCCGGCCCTGGTGGAGCACTTCCTGGGCCGCTTCAACGCCGAGAACGGCAAGCAGGTCCGGATCACGGGGCGCACGCTCCAGGCCCTCCTGGAGTACCTCTGGCCGGGGAACGTGCGGGAGCTGGAGAACGTCATCGAGCGCCTGGTGGTGCTGGCCCAGCGCAACCTGGTCCTGCCCGAGGACCTCCCTCAAGTGATCACCACCGCGGCCGAGGTCGCGGGGCCGGGGGGGCGGGGCCCGGGCGAGCGACGCGGGCCGCGCGACGCGGGGGGCGAGATGGGAGGGACGCGGCTGCGGGACCTGGAACGCGAGGCCATCCTGGCCGCGCTGGATCGGGCGGGGGGCGTGCAGGCGCGGGCGGCGGAATACCTAGGCATCACGCCGCGCCAGATCCGCTACCGCTTGCGCAAGTTCGGCATCGTCCGCCGCTATGACCCGGTGGGCTGATCAACCCTCGCAGGCTGCTGAAAAAGGCCCATCTGCGGCGTTGGCGCCCTCGCGCGGCGCTGCATCGTACGGACCGAGTACGCCTCGCGCCTCGCATCGCGCGCCGCCTTGCATCTGGACCTTTTTGAGCAGCCTGGGCAGAGGAGCCCTTTTCAGCGGCCGGTGGGTTCACGGTTTCCCGTTCCCAGTTTCCGGTCGAATCCAAGACCGCTTCATAACGCGAAGAGGAGAGGGATGATGCGCGGAGGTACGAAGCTCGCGATGGCGGCCGGCCTGGGCCTCCTGCTCCTGGGCGCCGGCTACCTGGCGGTGGCCCAGCAGCAGGTCGAGGAGAGCCAGCGCGCCCGCACGGTGCCCACGGACAAGGGGACCTACCACGTCCTTCCGGCCACGCCCGAGACCACCCAGTGGGGCTGGCTGGACGTCGGCGAGAAGCCCAAGCTGGTGGTGAACTCGGGCGACACCGTGGCCATCGAAACCATGATGCACGCCATCAACAAGATCCAGCCCGGCACGACGATGGACGAAATCGTCCAGCTCCGCCTGGCGAACCCGGGCGGCGGCCCGCACTCCGTCACGGGCCCCATCTACGTCAACGGGGCCGAGCCGGGCGACGTGCTGGAGGTCCGCATCAAGAAGATCGTCCCCAAGGCCTTCGGCACGAACTTCAACCTTCCCGGAAAACAGTTCCCCACCGTGGGGGCCATGCAGGAGGACTTCCCCAACGGCTTCGTGAAGTACTTCTACCTCGACTGGGAGACCAAGACGGCCGAGTTCAAGCCGGGGATCACCATCGACCTGAAGCCCTTCCCCGGGACCATCGCCGTGGGCATCGATCCCAACGACCCGTCCCCGCGCAAGGGCGGCTCCAAGGACCCCCTGGCGCCCGTTTCCACCCTGCGGCCGTGGAAGAACGGCTCCAACATGGATATCAACGAGGTGGTGGAGGGGACCACGATCTTCTTCCCCGTCTTCCAGAAGGGCGGCCTCATCTGGACCGGCGATTCCCATTGCCGCCAGGGCAACGGCGAGGTCAACCTCACCGCCCTGGAGTGCGCCTACCGGGAGATCGTGATCCAGCCCATCGTGCGCAAGGACCTGAAGCTGGAGTGGCCCCGCATCGAGACCCCCACCCACTGGATCATGGTGGGCTTCGACGAGGACCTGAACAAGGCCTTCAAGAACGCCCTGAAGGAGACCGTGGATTTCCTGGTCAAGCAGCAGAAGCTGGACCCCTACGAGGCCTATTCCCTGACCTCCATCATCGGCGACTGCCGCGTCAGCCAGGTGGTTGACGTGCGCAAGGGGGTCCACTGCATGATCCCGAAAGCGAACTTTACGAAGAAATCATAG
Organism: Candidatus Sulfotelmatobacter sp.; assembly: GCA_035625755.1. Classification (GTDB taxonomy): domain Bacteria; phylum Methylomirabilota; class Methylomirabilia; order Methylomirabilales; family DASPOZ01; genus DASPOZ01. The sequence goes on along the minus strand of DASPOZ010000078.1, from coordinate 3,873 downwards.
ACAACCGAGTGGCGGCCGGCGGGGGACCTCCCGGGCACCCCGCCGGCCGCAGGGACCTCTCCAGATGCATCTCCGACCGTCACCCGCATTCGCCCTCGGGGCGGCCCTCCTCGCCTGCGCGCAGGGCGCCGCCGCCGCGCCCGTGCGCGTGGTGACCACCACCACGGACCTCAGGGCCCTGGCCGAGGCCGTGGGGGGCGACCGCGTGCGGGCCGTCAGCCTGGCCCCGCCCGCGCAGGACCCCCACGCGGTAGAGGCCAAGCCGGGGCACGTGGAGGCGCTGCGCGAGGCGCAACTCTTCGTGCGCGTGGGCGTGGGCCACGACGCGTGGGTGGTCCCCGCCGTGGAGCGGGCCGGCAACCGGACCATCCTGCCGGGCCAGCCCGGCTTCGTGAACGCGGCCGAGGAGATCGACCTGCTGGAGCCGGTGCCGCCCGGGGCGCGCGGGGGCGTGGGTCACGCGCACGCCGGCGGCAACCCCCACTACTGGCTGGACCCGGACAACGCCGCCCAGATCACCGCCAACATCCTGGCCGGCCTCCGGCGCGTGGCCCCGCGCGAGGCGCCCGTCTTCGCCGCCAACCGCGAGGCCTTCCTGGCCCGCCTGGCCCCGGCCCGGGAGCGGTGGATCAGGGCCGTGGCGCCCTTCGCCGGGGCGCGCGTGGTGGCGTACCACGATAGCTGGCCCTACTTCGCCCGGCGCTTCGGCCTGCAGGTGGCCGGCTTCATCGAGCCGCGGCCCGGCGTGCCCCCCTCCCCCGCCTCGCTGGCCGAGCTGATCGATCGCATGAAGCGCCACCAGGTCCGCGTCGTGATCGCGGAGCCATACGTGGACCAGGGGCTGGCCGGCCTCGTGGCCTCGCGGGCGGGGGCCCGCGTGGCCCCGCTCGCCCCGTCGGTGGGCAGCGCCGAGGGGGCCGGCGACTACGTGCAGTTGTTCGACTACGACGTGGCCCAACTCCTGGCCGCTTTCGCCGGGCGCGAGGCCCGGCCGTGAGCCGGGCCCTCGCGCCCGGCGTTCGTGGTTTCCGGTCTGTCGTTTGTCGTTGAAGGACACCCCACAGGGGCGGCCAACGAAAGACGACCGACGATAAACGACAAACGCCTATGGACCTACTCCTGTTGCCGCTGCTGGCCTGTCTGGTGCTGACGGGGATCCACGCCTACCTGGGCATCCACATCCTGGCCCGGGGCGTCATCTTCGTGGATCTGGCCCTGGCCCAGATCGCCGCCCTGGGGGCCACCGTGGCCTTCCTCCTGGGCCACCCGCTCCAGAGCGACGCCGCGTACTGGTACTCTCTGGCCTTCGCCTCCACCGGCGCGGCGCTCTTCGCCGTCACGCGGCCGCGCTCGCTGCGCATCCCCCACGAGGCCATCATCGGCATCGTGTACGTGGCCTCGGCGGCGGCGGCCGTGCTGGCGGTGGACCGGGCCCCCCAGGGCGCCGAGTACATCAAGGTCATGCTGGTGGGCAACATCCTCACCGTGACGGGACCGGCGCTGGCGCGCACGGCCGCCGTGTACGGCGCCCTGGGCGCCCTCCACTGGGCCCTGCGCCGCCGGTTCCTCCAGATCTCCCTGGACCCCGCGGCCGCGGAGCGCGAGGGGCGCTGGGTGCGGGCCTGGGACTTCGTCTTCTACCTGACTTTCGGCGTGGTGGTCACCAGCTCGGTCCGCATGGCCGGCGTCCTGCTGGTCTTCGCCTTCCTCATCATCCCGGCCGGGGCGGGCGCCCTCTTCGCGCGGGCCGTGTGGGCGCGCCTCGCCGTCGGCTGGGGGCTGGGCACCGCATCGAGCCTGGCGGGCCTGGCGGCGTCCTTCGCCTGGAACCTGCCCACGGGGGCGGCCCTGGTGTGCGCCTTCGTCCTCGCACTCTGCCTGGCGGCGGCCGCGCGGGCGCTGGCCCACGGGCGACCGGCCCGGCTGGACGTCCGGCGGGCCGCCCTCGGGGCCGCCAGGGCCGCCGGCCTCCTGGGCGCCGCGGCGGGCGGCTTCCTGGCCGCCGCCCCGGCCGCGGATCACCTCTGGCTCGAAGGGATGGAGCGCGCGGCCCCGGCCGTTCGCAATGCGTTCCTGCGGCCTCGGGAGCGCACAGACCTGGAGGACGCCCTGCAGGACATCGCCCGCGCCTCGGAGGAGCGCCGGCGCCTCCAGGCCCGCCGGGAGGAGGCCCGCTGGGGCGACGCGCCCATTCCCGAGGAGATGGTGCGGCGGATCGACATGGCCCTGGCCAGCCACCAGGAGACCCTGGCCGGAGAGCGCGCGGTGGCGCGCATCCTTCTCGCGCGCGCCAGGGCGCGCCAGCGGTACGTCCTCGGCCTCCCCCTGCTCGCCGCCGGCGCGGGGCTCGCGGGGGCCTGCACCGTTCGTCTGAGGCGGTGCCGCCCGGCGCTGCCGGGCCCGGCCCTGGCCGGCCCTCTCACCCCGGTCTCGAGCCATGGGTGAGGCGCCGGTCCCGTGCCCGGCGCCGGCAGTCCTTCCGGACCTGCCTGTCCATGGTGGGTCCGTTTCTGACGGTGTTGGCGCTTTCGACGTTTTTGTCGTCGGAACGGACTCTTTTGTCACTCCCGGCACGCCGATGGGCCCGGCGACACGTCTTCAGCCGTTCCACGAGGCCGCGCAAGTTCGCGGGTACGGCGGCCTACACGTCATGCTGCCCGATGCCGTTCGGCGGGCACCGTCGTGGCACACGCATTGCCCCTTGCCCCCCGTGCGCGGGGCGTCCCGGACGCACGGGCGGGCGTGAACGGACCATGAGCCTTCAACCTCCCACCGGAAAGGAGCATGCCATGGCAGTAAAGACTCCCGCTGGTGCACTCCACCCCTCGCGCCGCGAGTTCCTCAAGGCGTCCACCCTGGGCCTCGTCGGCGCGGGGGTGGCGGGCCGGCTCGCCTTCCCCGCCATCGTCCGCGCGGCGGAGCAGGGGCCCATCAAGGTCGGCGTCCTGCACTCGCTCAGCGGCACCATGGCCATCAGCGAGGCGCCCATCAAGGAAGTGGTGCTGATGGCCATCGAGGAGATCAACAAGGGCGGTGGCGTCATGGGCCGCAAGGTGGAGGCCGTGGTGGAAGACCCGGCGTCCAACTGGGACCTGTTCGCCGAAAAGTCCAAGAAGCTGCTGCTCCAGGACAAGGTGGCCGCCGTCTTCGGCTGCTGGACCTCGGTCAGCCGCAAATCGGTCCTGCCCGTGTTCGAGCAGAACAACGGCCTCCTCTTCTACCCGGTGCAGTACGAGGGCGAGGAGTGCTCCAAGAACGTCATCTACACGGGCGCCACCATCAACCAGCAGGCCACCCCGGGAGTGGACTACCTGATGAGCCCGGAGGGCGGGAACAAGAAGAAGTTCTACCTGCTGGGCTCGGACTACGTGTACCCCCGCACCACCAACAAGATCCTGCGCCTCTACCTCACCAAGGTGAAGGAGGTCCCCGAGGCCAACATCGCCGAGGAGTACACGCCCTTCCACCACCAGGACTACCAGACCATCATCGGGAAGATCAAAAGCTTCGGGGCGGCGGGGGACGCGGCCGTCATCAACACCATCAACGGCGACAGCAACGTGCCCTTCTTCAAGGAGCTCGCCAACCAGGGCCTGACCGCGGAGCGGGTCCCCGTCATCTCGTACAGCTTCGCCGAGGTGGAGCTCCAGACCCTGGACGTGAAGCCGCTGGTCGGGCACCTGGCCTCTTGGAACTACTACATGTCGCTCAAGACGCCGGAGAACCTCAAGTGGGTGAAGGCCTACAAGGCGTGGTGCGGCGGCCACAACATCCCGGACAAGCAGTGCGTCACCGACGACCCCATGATGCACGCCTACGTCCACGTGCACCTTTGGGCCAAGGCCACCGAGAAGGCCAAATCCACGGATGTGG
>DASPOZ010000077.1:0-7363 GCA_035625755.1 Candidatus Sulfotelmatobacter sp. | reverse complement strand
CGAGGCGCAGGCCGCCCTGCTGATCCTCGCGCCCGAGCCGGTGGGCCAGCTCGCCGGGCTGGCGGCGCAGGAGCGGTGGGCCGGCCCCGTGCTGGCGGACCCCGGGCGCGTTGCCTACCATGCCTTCGGCCTTTTCCGGCTCCCCTGGTACCGGGTGTTCACCCTCAGGGCGGCCGTGATGTACCTGGGGTTTTTTCTGCACGGACGGCGGCCGGGACGCCCGGGACAGGACGTGATGCAGCAGGGGGGGGACTTCATCGTGGATGGCGAAGGCATCGTGCGTTTCGCCCACGCCGGCCGCAGTACGGACGACCGGCCGCCAGCGGAGGATCTGGTCCGGCGCCTGCGCTCCCTTGCCCGGTGAGGCGCCCTGCCCCGTGAGGCGTCAGGCGTGAAACGTAAGGGGTGGTCGCCCTCACGCCTTACCATTCACGCCTTACGGAAAACGCGTGTGAATCCTGGCCCTGCCCGGAATGGCTGATTACCTCGATCCCGCCATCGAATGCGCCGAGGCCCCGGATCGCCGCCGGGCGCAGGAGGCGGCGCTGCGGGCGCAGGTGGCCCACGCCTACGCCGATAGCCCGTTCTACCGGCGCAAACTGGACGCGGCCGGCGTGCGCGCCGAGGACGTCCGGGGCGCGGACGACCTGGTACGGCTGCCCTTCACCAGCAAGGACGAGCTGAAGGCAAACCAGCAAGAGCGCGCGCCGTGGGGTGACTTTCTGGCCGTGCCGCTGGAGGAGTGCCTGCGTGTCCACCAGACTTCGGCCACCACCGGGCGCCCCGTGCTCATGCTGGACACGGCCGAGGACTGGGATGCCCTGGTGGGCATCTACGCCCGCGCGCTCTACGCCTACGGCATCCGCAGGACGGATCTGGCGATGCCGGCCTTCAGCTTCGGCCCGTGGATCGGTTTCTGGCTGGGGTTCTACGCGTTGCAACGCCTTGGCTGCCTGGTGTTCCCCTCGGGTGGGATGGCCACCGAGCAGCGGATCGACGCCCTGCTGAACTACCCCATCACGGTGTGGGGCAGCACCCCCAGCTACGCCCTCTTCGTGGCGGAGCAGGCGGCGAGGCGCGGCATCGATCTGGCGAGGGATGCCAAGGTCCGCATCACCTGGCACACCGGCGAGCCCGGCGCCGGCATCCCGGCCACCCGGCAGCGCATCGAGGCCGCCTTCGGTGCCCGCTGCTGCGACTTGCCGGGCCTCACCGAGATCGCGCCATGGGGCTTCGCCTGCGGCGGCCGGCCCGGGACCGTGCACATCCACGAGGACTTCGCCCTGGCCGAGGTGCTGGACGCGGAGTCCGGTCTGCCGGTGCCCCCGGGCGGCGAGGGCGAGTTGATCCTGACCCGGCTCACGCATCGGGCCATGCCCCTTCTGCGTTACCGCACGCGCGACATCGTGCGCCTGGCCGAAGGCCCATGCCCCTGCGGCCGCACGCTGCTGGCGCTGGACGGCGGCGTGCTGGGCCGGCTGGACGACATGAAGAAGGTCCGCGGCGTCATCGTCTATCCGCGCCGCGTCGAGGAGATCGTCCGCGCCCACCCGGCGGTGCAGGAATTCCTCATCGTCCTCCGCCGCGTGGGGGGCCTGGACGACCTCCTGGTGCGCCTGGACCCCGCGCCTGACCTGGGGCCCGAGCGGAGGGCCGATCTGAAGGAGCAGATGGCCAAGGACCTGCACGTGGGCCTGGGCATCCGCGCCACGGTGGAGGTGGCCGAGCCGGGCGCGCTGCCCCGCTGGGACCACAAGGCGAAGCGCCTCCGCGACGAACGCACCGAGGTGCCGTTCTAAGAAGTGCGTTCGGCTGTTCGACGGTTCGGCTGTGTGGCCGTACCCTCGGATGGGTGAATGGCCGAGCTCCCGAAGCGATTTGGAGGGGAGGATGGCCTACGACAAGAGGTGGGACGTGCTGGTCATCGGGGCCGGCTTGAACGGGATGACGCTGGCGAATTACCTGCTGAAGGCTGGGCTCAAGGTGATGGTGTTGGAGCGGCGGCTGGAGTCGGGCGGGGGGCTGGCCAGCGAGGAGCCGACCGTCACGGGGTTCTGGCACAACACGGGGCACTACGTGTTCGATACGCTCAATCTCCTTCCGTTCCACAAGGAGCTGGACCTAGAGGAGGTGAACATCAGTTTCGTGCACCCCGAGGTGCAGGCGGCCCTGCCGCTGGGGGACGGGCGGTCGCTGGTCATCTACAAGAACCTGAAGCGGACGCTGGAGAGTGTGGCGGCCTTCTCGCGTAAAGACGCGCAAGCGTGGCAGCGGCTACACCGGGCCGGGGCCGCCGGGATCCCGGAGTTCACGGGGAAGGCTCTCCGCACGCCCGCGCGGGCGGCGGCGCCCGGCGATGGGGATTTGGCCCGCCTGGCGCTGATGAGCCCTCGCGAGGTGCTGGACGAACTATTCGAGAGCGAGGTGGTGAAGTCGCTCATCCTTTACCACCTGCTGATCCCGCGAGGGATCGGGTATGACTATTCGGGGACGGGGCGCTTCGTGGCCTTCGCCATCGCCCAGGCGGGGCAGGGGCAACTCGTGCACGAGGGGTCCCACGAAATGGCCCAGGGGATGTGGACGGCCATCCTGAAGCGCGGCGGCGACATTTGGGACATGACTGAGGTGACCGAGATCCTGGTGGAGAAGGGCCGTGCGGTGGGGGTGGAGCTGATGGGCGGCCGCCGGATGTACGGCCGCGCCGTGGTCAGTACCCTTGACCCGGTGGGCACCTTCCGCCTGGCCGGCGAGCGCCACGTGAAGCCGGAGCTGCTGGAACGGCTGGCGCGCTTCCGGCCGGACGAGTTCTCGCTCTTCGCCGTGCACCTGGCCCTGAAGGCTGCACCGCGCTTCCAAGCGGCCGGCGCGAATCCTGACGTGAACCGGGCCTTCCGGTACGCCATCGGCCTCGAGAACATAGCGGACCACGCCGCCCTCTGGGACGAGGTGCGCCGCGGCGAGCTGCCCACCTGGGCCGGCATGTTCGTGAGCATCCCAACCATCCATGACCCGAGCCAGGCTTTGCCTGGCCACCACACGGCCCTCATCTGGCAGATCGTGCCGCGCGCGCTGCGGGGCCGCGAGTGGAAGGACGTGCGCCAGGAGTACATGGCCTCCTGCATAGACCGGCTGCGCCGCTACGCCCCCAACATCGGTCACGAGACCATCATGGGGGCCACGGCCATGACGCCGGACGACATGGTGGCCAAGTGGACGAACCTGGGCGCCGGCCTCTTCGGCGGGCGCAACGCCGGCGGGCAACTCGGCGCCTTCCGCCCGCTGCCCGAGCTGGCCGGCTACCGCGCGCCCATCCGCGGCCTGTATCTGGCCGGCGCCTCCATGTCCCCCGGCGCCGGCCTGAGCCCCGCGCCGGCCATGGCCTGCACCGAGGTGGTGGCCGCGGACCTGAAGGCGAAACGCTGGTGGGCCAAACGCTAGACGCGGAAAAGCGTTCGACGGTCCGACGGTTCGACCGTTCGGCAGTTCATGAGGGATGGGGAACGGCGGCAGGCCCGTCCCAAAGGGAACGGCCGAACACTCGAACGGCCGAAAGGCCGAACGCCTTTACGATAGTCGGAGGGCTGAGATGCGGAAAGGCCAGGCGTACGACGGGATCATCATCGGGGGCGGGCACAACGCCATGGTCTGTTGCGGCTACCTGGCCAAGGCGGGCCTGAAGATGCTCCTGATCGAGCGCCACCTGGAGGTGGGCGGCGGGCTGGATTCGCACGAGAACCCGCGCTTCCCCGGCTTCTGGCACAACGTCCACTCCAACAACCATCGGGGCCTGTGCGACCTGATGTGGTTCCGTGACCTGGGGCTGGCCGAACTGGGCCAGGAGTACATCCGCCTGCCCATCTCCGTGGCCATGCTCACGCGGGACCACCGGGCCATCATCTGGTACGCCAACGAGCCGGAGAAGACGGCGGCGTCCATCGGCCGCTTCTCTCCCGAGGACGCCAGGACCTTCCTGGAGGTCAACAAGAAGTACGCGCGGATGGCGCGGGAGATCTTCTTCCTGGAGCTGTACTCGGCGCCCCTGCCCTTCGAGAAGAAGAAGACCCTGCTGGAGCGGAGCGAACTGGGCCGCCTCTATCTGGAGCGGCAGCCGCACACCATCGATGAAGTGGTCTCTCAGCTCTTCGAGAACGACGCGGTGCGCGGGATGATCTCCTTCCTCTCCGTGATCCGCGGCTACGAATCGGATGCGCGGGGCATGGGCATGGTGATCCCGGCCGCCATCGCCTCGGGCGTGAACACGCAGATGTCCCGCGGCAGCACGCACAAGCTGGCCCACACGCTGAACAAGATGGTGGTGAAGTCCGGGGCCGAGGTGATCGAGGGCCAGGCCGTGGTGAAGGTCCTGGTGGAGAGGGGCCGGGCCGTGGGCGTGCGCACCGAGGACGGACGGGAATTCCGGGCGCGCAAGTTCGTGGCGAGCAGCGTGAACCCCCACCAGACGTTCCTGGAGATGGTGGGGCGGGAGCACCTCGCGCCGGATTTCGCCGGGAAGGTGGAGGGCTTCAAGTATTCGAACACCACGCCGCTCTTCACCCTGCACCTGGCCCTCCACGAGCGCCTCTACTGGAAGGCGGCCGAGTACGACCCGGACGTGAACCGGGCCTACTACCTGATCGCCGGCCTGGAGGGGCTGCGGGACATCCAGGCGCTGTACCGGGACTGCGCGGCGCGCCGCCTGCCCCGCTCGCTCCAGCTCCTGGGGGCCCTGCCGGCCCAGCACGATCCCAGCCAGGCGCCGCCGGGCAAGTGCACCGGCTTCTTCTGGCAGATCGCGCCAGGCAACCTCTGCGTGGAGGAGGGCGGCCGGGACCGGTGGGATCAGATCCGGGACGAGTTCACCGAGCGATGCATGACGCACCTGGCAGATTACGCCACCAACCTCACGCCGGCCAACATCCTCGATCGGTTCGGCCAGACCCCCATTGACATCGAACGGCACCTCCCCAACATGCACGGAGGCGACATCGTGTGCGGCGAGATGAACGAGCACCAGGTGCTGGACCGGCGGCCGTTTCCCGAGTGCAGCCAGTACCGCACCCCGGTGAAGGGCCTGTACCTGTGCGGCGCCAGCACGCACCCGGGCGGGAACATCACGGGCGCCCCCGGCCACAATGCCGCCGCCATCATCTGCCGGGACCTGGGGATGGACCCGTGGTGGAAGCCGGTGGACCCGGCGGCCCACTGGGAGGCCCTGGCCAATGATGGCGCGTCGCGCGCGGCGTCCCACGTGCCGGAGAAAGCCGTGGTCTAGCCCTCGCCCCGGCCCTCGGCCTTTCAGTACAATTTTCACCACCTTGGAGGGGTAGATGAAGCGATGGAGAGTGGGAGCCGTGATGCTGTGTGGGGTCCTCGCCGGGCTGGCGGCGCCGGCGTTGGGGCAGCAGGCCCTCAAGCTGAAGTTTGCCACGCTCAGCCAGGGGACGTCGTGGTACCAGTACGGCGCCACCATGGCCGAGATGCTGGCCAAAACGATGCCCGGCGCCACCATATCACAGCCATCATCGCGGCGCCGGCGCTGACGAAATTCGGGCTCCCGTCCCTGGTGGCGCACATGTTCGTCTTCTACTACGGCATCCTCGCGGATCTGACGCCGCCCACCGCCATCGCCACCCACGCCACCTCCGCCATCGCCGGGGCGGATGTCTGGAAGACCCAGATGACGGCCATGTTCATGGCCCTCTCGGGCTTCATCATCCCCCTCAGCTTCTCCTACGACCCGTCCATCCTGCTCATCTCCACATCCGTCTGGAGCGTGGCGGAACAGGGCGTGACGGCCGCCATCGGGATCGTGATGCTGAGCGGCGGCGTGCTGGGCTATTTCCGGACGCACACGCTGCCGTACGAACGGGCGCTGCTGCTGGTGGGCGCCTTGCTACTGATCTTCCCCGGGTGGATCAGCGACTTGGTGGGCCTGGTACTCCTGGGCACCGTGCTCCTGTCACAGCATTTGCGCCGGGGGGCCCGGGGAGAGCGTGTGGGGGAGCGGACCATCTCGTAACCGTCGCCCGGCGGTTCCGCGGCCGGGCGGTCCGGAGGATTTCATGGGGTTCGAGGACCTGAGGACCTGGCTGGACAAGTTCGAGCGCGCCGGGGAACTGAGGCGGATCAAGGCCGAGGTGGATTGGGACCGTGAGATCGGGACCATCGCGCGGCGCTCCTTCACCACGAAGGGGCCCGCGCTGCTGTTCGAGAACATCCAGGGCTATCAGGGCACGCCGTGCACCCGGGTGGCCACGGCCCTCCTGAACAAGCGGGCGCGCCTGGCCATGGTGCTGGGGTTCGGGCCGGACGCCACGGTGCGGGAGCTGGTACAGTACGTGCGCCAGAAGAACCGCGAGGCCATCCCACCCCGGGTGGTGAAGACCGGTCCCGTGAAGGAGCGTATCGTCCGCGGGGACGATGTGGACCTGTACCAGTTCCCCGTGCCCAAGTGGCATTTCCGGGACGGGGGCCGGTACATCCTCACCTTCGCCGGGGTGGTGACGCGGGACCCCGAGACCGGCGTGATGAACGTGGGGGTGTACCGCGGCATGATCGGCCGCCGCAACACCATCCCCATGCTCATCGTGGCCAGCCAGCACGGCGGCCAGACCTTCACCAAGTACCGGCAGATGAACAAGCCCATGCCGGTGGCCGCCGTCATGGGTTACGATCCGATCATGGACTTCATCGCCGGAAGCCCCGTGCCCGCGGGGACGTGCGAGTACGACGTGATGGGCGCCTACCGGAACGAGCCCATCACGCTGGTGCAGTGCGAGACCAACGATCTGCTGGTGCCCGCCGGCGCCGAGATCGTGATCGAGGGCACCGTGGACCCCGACCCCAAGACGTTCGAGCTGGAGGGCTCCTTCGGCGAGTACACCGGCCACACCGGCGACGTGCCCACGCCCCGGCCCGTGATCAAGGTGGAGTGCATCACCTTCCGGAACGACCCGATCCTGCGCGGCACGCAGGAGGGCACGCTGCCCGGTTCCTATAACGAAAACAGCATGATGTCGTCCATCCAGCGTGCCGCCATCGCCTGGAACATCCTTCAGCAGCAGGGCGTCCCCGGCGTCAGCAACGTGCACGTGCACCCGGTGACCAACGGCACCAACGTCTGCGTGGCCATCAACAAGCAATACCAGGGACACGCCAAGCATGTGGCCGCCGCCCTCTGGGGGTCCGGCGCGGCCCAGTGGCGCTACAAGCACGTGATCGTGGTGGACGACGACATCGATATCAGCGACTACGAGCAGATCGACTGGGCCATCGCCTACCGCGTGAACGCGGGGAAGGACGATATCGTGATCTTCCCCGGGTCATTCGGGTCCACCATCGACCCCTCCACGCCCCTGGAGGA
>DASPOZ010000076.1:0-8377 GCA_035625755.1 Candidatus Sulfotelmatobacter sp. | reverse complement strand
TACTCAGTCTGTACGTCGCAGCCCACCCGCTGCAGGCGAGGCGGCGGGGAGGGACGTCCGAGCGCACCAACGCCCTACCCGCTGCCGCCGAGGCAGCGGGGAGGAATGCTGGGCCTTTTTCAGCAGACTGTTAGAGGTACTTGCGGGGGTCGGCCAGACGGCCTTCGATGGCGCTGGCGGCCACGGTGACGGGGCTGGCCAGGAAGATGCGGGCATCCCCCGAGCCCATGCGGCCTTTGTAGTTCCGGTTGCTGGAGCTGATCATGCGCCCGCTGCGCGAGAGGACGCCCATATGGCTCCCGAAGCAGGGCCCGCAGTTGGACGACTCCACGTTGGCCCCTGCCTTGATGAACACCTGGAGGATCCCCTCGTCCAGGGCCCGCTCGTACACCTTGCGGCTGGCCGGGATCACCACCATGTTCACCTCCGGGTGCACCTTGCGGCCCCGCATCACCTTGGCCGCCTCCACCAGGTCCTCGTAGCGGGCGTTGGTGCACGAGCCCAGGAAGGCGTCCGTCACCCGGTCGCTGTCCATGGGGGGGAAATCCGGGCTTTGCGACTGGCGGCTCTTGGCCAGCATCTCCGGCACGCGCGAGATGGTCGTGACGTTGGCCGGCTTGTGGGGGAAGGCCACGCACGGCTCCAGGGCGGAGAGGTCCACCGTCAGGCGGTCGCTGAAGCGGGCGTCGGGGTCGCTGGCGAGGGGCTCCACCGGCCACCGGGCGCGGCCCTTCAGGTACTCCAGCAGCACGTCGTCGGTGGGGATGATCCCCGTGCGGGCGCTCATCTCCACGGCCATGTTGCAGATGGTGGTGCGGGCGTCCATGCTCATGCGCCGCACGCCATCGCCCACGAACTCCGCCACCCGCCGGGAGCACCCGCCGGACCCCAGGCTGCCGATGATGTGTAGGATCAGGTCCTTGGAATAGACGCCCTTCGGGAACGCCCCCTTCAATTCGAACTGGAAGGTCTCGGGCACCTCGAAGTCGTAGAGGTGGCCCGTGGCCATGGCGTACGCGCCCTCGGTGGTGCCCACGCCGAAGGCCAGCGCGCCCATGGCCCCGTTGGTATCCGTGTGGGAATCGGTGCCCAGCACGATGTCCCAGGGGACGATCTGGCCGTCCTCGATGAGCACCACGTGCTCGATGCCGTCCCCCTCCTTGTAGACCGCGCAGCCCTGCTCGCGGGCGAAGGCCTCCATCTGGTCCACCCCCTCCGCCACCTCCATGGAGAGGGCCGGCACCGAGTGGTCCGGTATGAAGAAGACCCGCTTCGGGTCCCACACGCGCGCCGGCACGGCGTGCTGGACGAACACGGGGCCGAACTTATCCCGGAACATGGGGATCGCCGGGGGGGCGATCACGTCGTTGAAGAAGAGCTTGGCGATGGGAAGCCGCTCGACCTTCTCTCCCGCGCGCACCGGTCGCCCCGCGGCCCGCGACACGATCTTCTCGACCATCGTCTGTCCCATGCCCCTATCCCCTGCGCGGGCGGTTGTGGCCCCGCTTCATAGCGCGGCGCTCGACATGATCAAACGTGGCCCCCGCGCCGCGCTCTTCGCGGGGAAGGCCCTCGCGCCTGGAGGCTACACGGCAAGCGCTCGGCCCCCCCCGCGGGCCCCACCGGGCGGGGCGCGCCGCCACCCCTCCCGGACCTGCCCCCGGAACGCGCCGCCCTGGAGGTACGCCGCGCATCTTTCCCGCGGCGCGTTACTTGCGCGCCCGCAGGATCTCCTCCAGGTGCGCGCGCACCCGGCCCACGGTGCCGCCCTGCTGGAAGGCGCGCCGGTCCTCCTCCTTCATCTCGAAGGACACGGCGGCGGCCCGCGCGCGGTTGCGGATGGTGCCGGCGTCCAGGTCCACTTCCAGCTCGTCCCCCAGGGCCAAGCCCGCCGCATCCGCCACGGCGATGAGGGTGAGCCCGTTGGCCAGGGAGTTGCGGTAGAAGATGTCCGGAAACGACCGGGCGATCACGCAGACGACGTGGTTCACCTGGAGGGCGTACACGGCCTGCTCGCGGCTGGATCCGCAGCCGAAGTTCCTGCCCGCCACCACGATGTTCTTGTCCGTCGCCTTGCACCGGGCCACGAACTGCGGGTCGTACCGCTCGAAGGCGTACGGGCCGAAGTAGGCCGGGTCCTGGCCCCGGATCAGGTACGGGGCCGGGATGATGTCGTCGGTGTTCACGTCGTCCCCGAAGACCGAGGTCACCTTGCCCACCATCATCGCTTTCCCTCCGCGGCCCGGCGCCAGGCCAGGCCGTTGCGCCACCTGACCATAACAAACGGCGACACGGGGCGCAATCCTCCGGGCCCGGCCGGGGCGGCGGGGCGGCGGATCAGGCGGGGGCCCGTTCGGCGGGGCGGCAGAGATCGAAGAGGAGCACCTCCAGGAGCCGGGCCGGGTCCAGCCCCGTGGACTTCATCCGGAGATCGGTCTCGAACAGGGCCTGGATGGCCCGCAGCAGGTCGTCCATGGCGAAGCGGGAGGCCCCCCGCAGCAGGCTGTACCCGCGGAAGGGGTGCATGGCGAAGAAGCCCGCATCGCCCCCGGCCGCCGCGGCCCTGGCGGGCTCCCACACGCGGGCGCGAAACGCCCCGTAGTCCAGCCCCGGCTGCCATCGCCCGGCGAGGGGCCCGTCCAGGACCTCGCGGGCCTGGATCAGGCCCCGCACGGCGCCGGCCAGGAGGTTGAGCAGGTAGATGGGCTCCTCGCCCTGGGCCAGCAGGGTGCGCAGCACCTTGAGGGCCCGTTCCACGTCCCGCTCCCCCAGGGCGTCCGTGAGATCGAAGACGTGGGCCTCGGCCCGGTCGCCGAAGGCCGCCTCCACATCCCCCGCCTCCACGCCGGGGCGATCCCCCACGTAGGTGAAGAGCTTGTCCACCTCCTCGGCGAAGCCGCGCAGCGAGGCCCCGGCCCGCTGGAGGATGGCCTCCGCCGCGTCCGGTGAGATACGCTTGCCGGCGGCGGCGGCCCGGGCCTGCAGCTCCCGGCGCAGCACGTCCTTCGGCAATTCGGTCTCCTTCTTCCGGTCCACCGAGAACTGGAGGACGCCGCCGGCCGCATCCAACGCCTTGAAGAGGCGGCGCCGTTGATCCACCGCCGGGGCCGCCAGCACCAGGATGTTGTCCGGCGGGAGCCCCTTGCCCAGCTCGGCCTCCAGAAGGTCTCCCACGTTGGAGACCCTGGGGACGGTCAGGCCCTCTTTCAGACAATGCGCGCGGACCGCGGCGAGCCACTGGAGGAGGTCCCCCTGCACGTCGGGCAAGACCTTCCCCGGGTCGGCGGCCAGGCGATCCGGCCAGCCCGCATCGGCGAAGTCCTCCTGCTCCACCCCGGCGGCGGCCAGGGCGCGGAGAAAGAGCCGGGCCCCGCGCTCCGGGTCGCCCCCGTCCCACATCTCCCGGGCCGCCTCCAGGATCTGCTTGGCCGACTCCCGGGAGGCCAGGAAGGTGGCCCCGAAGACGGCGGCCACCTTGCGGCCCCCGAAGAGCGGCCGCATGCGGAGGCTCCCCAGGAGGGCGCCGGGGTCCAGCGCGTCACCCGAGAAGCGCTCCAGGTTCGTGTGGCGCTCCGCCTCGGGGAGGAGGGCGGCGATCAGCTCGTTGGCGGCCTGTTCGGCCAGGAACTCGTCGCCCCAACAGAGGTACGCCGCCTGCGGCCGGCCCGCGCGGATCTCCTCCACCAGGTTCCTCAGCCGCGCGCGCGGGTCCGTCGGCCCCGCCGCCTGCCGCCGCGCCCCCACCCCTGCCGCCGACCCCTTGCCCCTGACATCAGCCATCCCTCAGTCCTTTTCTCTCAGTCCTCAGCCCTCAAGGAGGCGGCGCGCCTTTCGGAACACCGCATGGAACATGGCTCGTGTGAGGCGCCCCGTCTGCGTGTTCTGCTGGCTCGGGTGAAACGAGGCGATGATCGTCACTCCCTCCGGCATCCGGTACGTCTTGCCGTGGCCGAACCGGGGCAGGGGCCGCGCCGCCTCCCGGCCCAGCTCCCGCCGCACCCGGAGGTACGAATCGAAGGCGACCTTCCCCAGCGCCACCACCACCCGCGCGCGCCGGAGCAGGGCAAGCTCCCGCACCAGATACGGCCGGCAGGCGTCCATCTCCTGCCGCGTCGGCTTGTTGGCCGGCGGCGCGCAGCGCACGGCCGCCGTCACGAAGGCATCCTCGAGCGCCAGGCCGTCGCCCCGATGCCGCGACGTGGGCTGGTTCGCGAAGCCAAAGGCATACAGCGCGCCGTAGAGCCAGTCGCCGCTGCGGTCCCCCGTGAACACGCGCCCCGTCCGGTTCCCGCCGTGCGCCGCCGGCGCCAGCCCCACCAGCACCAGGCGCGCCTCCGGGTCCCCAAACCCCGGGATGGGCTTCCCCCAGTATTCCTCGTCGCGATAGCGGCGCACCTTCTTGCGGGCTACCTCCTCGCGCCACGCCACCAGCCGCGGGCACATCCGGCACCGCACGATCTCCGCCTGAAGCGTTCCCAGGGAGCGAGCGGAGATCATTGGATCACCCGGTCGGCCCGAATGAAGATGGACTGGGGGACCGTGAGGCCGAGGGCCTTGGCCGTTTTCATGTTGATCACCAGCTCGAACCGCGTGGGCTGCTGCACCGGCAGGTCCGCCGGCTTGGCCCCTCGGAAGCCGGCCCGCGTCATTCCACGGCATCCAGGGCGCCGGGTGCGTCGGGATCCTGAATGACCGGGGCCTGGAGGGGCAGGAGTTCGGGATAGAGGACGCCCGACCCGGTATTATATAAAAGGATGCGCTCGCGCCCGGCCACCCAGCCCTCCTCCCGCAGCCTCTTCAGGCCGGCCCAGGTGGCCGCGCCCTCCGGGGCCGCCAGGACCCCTTGCGTCTCGGCCAGTTCGCGCTGGGCCACGAGCATCTCGCCGTCCGTCACCGCCACGGCCGTCCCATGGCTCTCCCGCAGGGCCTTCAGAATGATGTAATCCCCCAGCGGCTTGGGCACGCGCAGGCCGCTGGCGGCGGTGTGGGCGTCCCGGTGCAGCTCGGCGGAGGCGGTGCCGGCCTGCCACGCCCGCACGATGGGCTGGCAGCCCTCCGCCTGCACGGCCACCATGCGCGGGCGGGCCGGGCCGATCCAGCCCAGCGCCTCCATCTCCCCGAAGGCCTTCCACATGCCCACCAGGCCGGTGCCGCCGCCGGTGGGATAGACGATCACGTCGGGCAGGGTCCAGCCCATCTGTTCGGCCACCTCGTACCCCATGGTCTTCTTTCCTTCCACGCGGTACGGCTCCTTGAGTGTGGAAAGGTCGAACCAGCCCCGGACGGCTGCGCCCCGGCCCACCAGCCGCCCGCAGTCATTGATGAGTCCCTTCACCAGGTACACGTGCGCCCCGTAGGCGAGGCACTCGCCGATGATGGGCGCCGGCGTGTCCACCGGCATGAAGACGTAGCAGGCCAGGCCGGCCCGGGCCGCGTAGGCGGATGCGGCCGCCCCCGCGTTGCCGGCCGACGGGAGGGCGACGGCCTTCACGCCCAACTCTTTGGCTCGCGAGATCGCGGTGGACATTCCCCGGGCTTTGAAGGTGCCCGTGGGGTTGGGCGACTCGTCCTTGATGGTGAGCCGGTCGAAGGGCGCGAAGGCCCCTCGCGGCACGGCGCGAAGCAGCGGGGTCCACCCCTCGCCCAGCGAGACGATGTCGGTCTCGTCGGCCACCGGCAGGACGGCCCGGTAGCGCCAGAGGCTGGCCGGTCCCCGCGCGACGTCCGTCGGCGTCGCGGTGCGCCGGATGGCCGCCAGGTCGTATTCCGGGTACAGGATGCCGCCGCACGGGCACAGGTTGATGAGCTGCGCGGGCTCGTGCCGGCGGTCGCACCTGGTGCAGGCCAATGCCTTCAGCATGGGGTGCTCATTTGCCGTTGAACGTCGAACACCGAACGTTGAACATCGAACATCGAACCGGACAGGATGCCAGGTCATTACCACAAAAGGCCATCCTGCGGAAGCGCTATCCGCCGGCCGGAAGCGCGCCGGCCCGCCGCGCCGGTTGCCCTCCGGCCGGCATTCTGGTACAAGACCTCGTCGCCTTCGCGGGCGGCGGAACCGCCTCCGGGAGACCGCATGGAACGCCGCATCTACCCCTTCAGCGCCATCGTGGGCCAAGACCTGATGAAGAAGGCCCTGGCCCTCAACGCCACCGATCCGTCCATCGGGGGCGTCCTCATCCGGGGCGAGAAAGGCACCGCCAAGACCACGGCGGTGCGCGGCATCGCCGCCGTGCTGCCGCCCCGCGCCGTGGTGGTGGGCTGCCCCTACGGCTGCCTGCCCGGGCAGGAGGAGGGCCTCTGCCCCGACTGCCGGGCCCGCCAAGACCGGGGGGACGCCCTCCGCACCGCCGAGGTGGCCACGCCGGTGGTGGATCTGCCCCTCAACGCCTCCGAGGACCGCGTGGTGGGCACCATCGACATCGAGGCGGCCATCCAGCACGGGCGGAAGGTCTTCCTCCCCGGCCTGCTGGCGCGCGCGCACCGGGCCATACTCTACGTGGACGAGGTGAACCTGCTGGACGATCACATCGTGGACGTCCTGCTGGATGTGGCCGTGACCGGCATCAACGTGGTGGAGCGGGAGGGCGTCACCTACACCCACCCCTCGCGCTTCATCCTGGTGGGCACCATGAATCCCGAGGAGGGCGACCTGCGCCCCCAACTCCTGGACCGTTTCGGCCTCTGCGCCGAGGTCCACGCCGAGGGGGCGGCCGAGGGCCGGGCCGAGATCATCCGGCGGGCCCTGGCCTTCCAGCGCGACCCGGAGGCCTTCTGCGCCCGCTGGGCCCCGGAGGAGGAACGCCTCCGCGCCCGCATCGTGCGGGGCCGGGACGTGCTCCGGTCCCTCGCGCCCGCCCCCACGCTGGTGGAGTTCGCCGCCTCGGTGGCCACCGAGATGGAGGTGGACGGGCACCGGGCCGAGATCACCCTCATCAAGGCCGCCCTGGCCTCGGCCGCCCTGAACGGCCGGACCGCCCCGGCGGACGAGGACCTGCGGGATGCCCTCCAACTCGCCCTGCGCCACCGCACCAAGCGCATGCCGCTGCAGACGGCCAAACCGGACCCCGCCATCTTCGACCGCCTGATGGGCAAGTACGCGGCCCGGGGGCATCTTTGACCGGCCCCGCCCCGCCGCCCCCGAGACGGCCCCGCTCCCGCCCGAATACGTAGAGACGCCCCAGGCCGTCGGCCTGACCGGGCTGACGGAGGCCGCGGCGCAGGCGTCACGGCCGGCGCCGGCCACCGGGCCCGAGGAGCCGCCGGCCGACGCCGAGGCCGCGGGCGAGGCCCCGGACTTCTCCCGCGGGCAGGACGTTCCCCCCCAGGCCGATGTCCCCTCCTGGGTGACCCGCCTGGCCTTCGACGAGACGGCGCTGCGGACCATCCTGCAGGGGGCGCGGGCGCCCCGCCTGGTCACGCCGCGCGCGCGCCGCCGGCGCGACCAGAGCGGCAAGCGCAGCAAGAGCCGCGCCCCGTCCGCGCGCGGCCGCTACGTGCGCAGCCGGCCCTCCCGCGAGTACCGCGACCTGGCCCTGGACGCCACGATTCGCTCCGCCGCCCAGCGCGGGCCCGTGGCCGGCGCGCCCCTCGCCCTGCGCATCCGCCGGCAGGACCTGCACTCCAAGGTGCGCGAGCGGAAGATGGGGAACCTCCTGGTCTTCCTCGTGGACACCAGCTCGTCCATGGGCACCGAGGACCGGGTGATGGCCACCCAGGGCGCCATCCTCACGCTGCTGGTGGATGCCTACCAGCGGCGCGACCGCGTGGGCCTCATCGCCTTCCGCGAAACCTTCGCCGAGGTCATCCTGCGCCCCACCGCCAGCATCGAGAAGGCCAAGCAGGCCTTCGAGCAGATCTACATCGGCGGCACCACGCCCCTCTCGGCCGGCCTGATGGCCGGCCTGGCCATGGTGCAGGAAGAACTGGTAAGAGATCCGGACCTGACGCCCCTCCTGGTCCTCATCACGGACGGCTTCCCCAACATCGCCCTCGGCGCCATGGACCCCCTTCAGGAGGCGCTGCAGATCGCCCAGGTGTTCCGCAGCAGGGGCATCTCCTCCGTGGTCCTGGATACGGAGGGGGGATATACGAAGTCCCTGCTCGTCTACCACGCGCCGGGACGCGGCCCGGATATCGCCCGCGCGCTCGGGGCCAAGTACATCCCTCTGGGCTACATCACCCAGGGGGCCATCCTGGACGCGCTCCGGTCCCGGTTCTCCGCCTGATCGCCATCCAGCGTCCTGAGTCCTGAGGACGCTTCACCATCCGCGCCCGTTCCTGTTCCCGACGGAACGCCTGAAATCCCGCGCAGCTCGTCGTAGCAACCGAGGCTTTCCGGATCCGGCCCGGGCCACGGGAACGGGCACGGGAA
>DASPOZ010000075.1:0-5355 GCA_035625755.1 Candidatus Sulfotelmatobacter sp. | reverse complement strand
CCCTGCCGCACCCTGCGAGGCGTGCGCGACAGACCTGATGGGCCGGGAGTCTACCCCTAGCCCTCCGGGAGTGTCAAGGCGGGCGGCAGCGGCTCTATCGACCGCGCAGGCGGGGGTCCAGGGTGTCGCGCAGGGCGTCGCCCAGCAGGTTGGCGCCGAACACGGCCAGGCTGATGGCCATACCGGGGAAGATCACCACCCAGGGGGCCTTCTGGGCGTATTCGGCGGCGGCCACGGCCAGCATGCGCCCCCACGAGGGGAAGGGCTCGGGCACCCCCAGGCCGAGGAAGCTCAGGGAGGCCTCCACGAGGATGGCGCTGCCGAGCTGGGCGGTGGAGAGGACGATGAGGGGCGCCAGGGTGTGGGGCATGATGTGGCGGAAGGCGATGCGCACGTGGCGGGCCCCCAGCGCCTGGGCCGCCTCCACGTAGCCCATCTCCCGGATGGCCAGCGTGCTGGCCCGGATCACCCGGGCCACGCGGGGGATGATGGGGACGCTGATGGCCACGATTACGTTGGGGATCGACGGGCCCAGGGACGCCGCCATCACCAGCGCCAGTACCAGCAGGGGGAGCCCCTGCAGGATGTCCATGAGGCGCTGGATCACCAGGTCCACCCGGCCCCCCACGTAGCCGCTCAGCAGCCCCACCAGCCCTCCCAAGGCCCCGCTCACCAGGGTCGAGGCGAGGCCCACCGCCAGGGACACCCGGGCCCCGTACACGATCCGGCTCCAGATGTCCCGCCCCAGATGGTCCGTTCCGAGCCAGAACTCGGGCCCGGGGCCGATGAGCGTCTGGGCCGCGTTCGTGCGCGTGGGGTCGTGGGTGGCGATGACGTCGGCGCCGAGGGCCGCCAGGACCATGAGGGCCATGAGCACGGCGCCCGCGGCCCCCAGGGGCTGCCGGCGGGCGAATTCCCAGATCCCGGCGGCCGACCGCCCCTCGCGGGCGGCCTCGCGGATGACCGCGGAGTACTCCTGGGCGGTCCCGTTCTCCACGTTCATGCGTAGCGCACCCTCGGGTCCAGCCAGGCGTAGAGCCCGTCCACGGCCAGGTTGGTGATGACCACCACGATGGCGATGAACATGGTGAGGTTCTGGACCACCGGATAGTCCCGGGAGGCGATGGCCTCCACCAGGTAGCGCGCGACGCCGGGAAGGTTGAACACCGTCTCGGTCACCACCAGGCCGCCGATGAGGAAGGCGAACTCGGTCCCGATGACGGTGATCACGGGCAGGATGGCGTTGCCGAAGGCGTGCCGATAGATCACCGCGGTGCGCCGCAGGCCCTTGGCCCAGGCCGTGCGCACGTAGTCCTCGCGCAAGACCTCCAGCATGGAGGACCGGGTGATCCGCATGATGAGGGCCGAGCTGCGGTACCCCACGGCCAGGGCCGGGAAGAGGAATTGGAGGAGGTGGGCCCTGAGGTCGGTGAAGGGGGAGACGTAGGTCATGGAGGGGATCCAGCTGAAGGAACGGACCAGGGCGAAGATGATGAGGATGCCCAGCCAGAAGGCCGGCATGGAGAGCCCGGCCAGGCTGAAGACGCGCAGGCCGTAGTCCAGCCAGCTGTCCTGCCGGGCGGCGCTGACCACCCCCATGGCCACGCCCAGGACGATGGAGACGACGATGGCGAGGGCCGCCAGCTCCACCGAGATGGGGATGCGGGGGCGGACGATCTCCCAGGCCGGGACGTCGTACCGATAGGACTTGCCCAGGTCCCCCCGCACGATGTCGCCCAGCCACGTCACGTACTGCACCAGCAGCGGCCGGTCCAGGCCCAGCTCATGGTTGAGCTGGGCCTTGGCTGCCGGGTCCACGTACCCCCCGGCGTCGAAGAGGATGTCCACGATGTTGCCGGGCGCCAGCCGCATCAGGACGAAAATGACGAGGGACATCCCCAGGAGCGTGATCGCCCCGATGGCGATGCGCGAGAGGAGGTAGGCGCGCATGGGGGCTCCCGCCGAAGGCGCTCGGCCCCGGCCCTACTTGTCCAGCCAGACCTCCTGCATGCGCCCCATGTTGTAGATGCTCTGGTGGGCCACCAGGTTCTTCACGGAGGGCCAGTGCAGGAGGTAGAAGGTGCTCCATCCCATGACGGGACGCGCGCCCTCGTGCTGGAGCCGCATGTCCAGCTCGTGGACGAGCTTGAGGCGCTTGGCATGGTCCAGGGTGGCCGACTGTTCGTCGATGAGGCGGTCCACCTCCGGGTTGCAGTAGTCCGAGTAGTTCCGGGGGGAGCCGCACTTGAAGTTCTCGTAGAAGTTGGCGTCCGGATCGTCGGGCCCGATCCCGGTCTGGTTGGCCCCCAGCTCGTAGTCGCGGCGCGTCACCTTGGGGTGCCACACCCCCATCTCCACCTGCTCGAGGGTCGCATCGATCCCGACCTGCTTGAGCTGATCCACCATGAAGCTGGCGAAGTCCACGTAGCTGGCGGAGGCGCGGGTGGACACGGTGACCTTCAGCGGCTTCCCCGGGCCGAATCCCGCCTCGGCCAGGAGCTTCTTGGCCTCCGCCTTCTCCTTGGCCGGGTCCCCGTAGCCGGGCAGCGAGGCCAGCTCTTTCTCCGGGAGCCCCCACACGCCGAAGGGCTTGGGCGCCATGGCGCCGCCCAGCAGGGCCCCGCCCTGGTGCACCGCCTTCACGTAGGCCTTCCGGTCCATGGCCAGGCTGATGGCCCGGCGCACGCGGGGATCGTTGAAGGGTGGCCGCTTGAAGTTGATCAGGACGTTGTTGTTCAAATTCTGGCTTCCCACCTGGAGGACCATTCGGGGCACGGCCTTGGTCACCTGTTCCGCGATGGTCTTGCTCCCGTCCAGCGGGTAGGAGACGTCCACCCGCCCCGCCTCCAGGGCGGCGAAGCGCGTCGCCCGGTCACGGATGATGATGTAGTGCAGCAGGTCCACGTACGGACGGCCCTTGATGAAGTAGTCCGTGTTGCGCTCCAGGTCCAGCGTCTCCCCCGGCTTGTGCTCCTTCCAGCGGAAGGGCCCCGTGCCCACGCACTTGGTGCGGAGCTGGGCCACCGGCACGTGGGCCGGGTACACCGGGGAGAACCCCGAGGCGAGCATCAGCAGCAGCGAAGGCTGGGGGCGTTTCAGGCGGAAGACCACGGTGTCGGGGGCCGGCGCCTCGATGGCGGCCACGTTGTCGTACCACAGTTTGCGGGGGTTCACCCGCAACCTGACGGTGGCCTCGGGGGCCTCCCGTACCGTGTCGAAGGTGTACTTCACGTCCTTGGACGAGAAGGCCTGCCCGTCGTGCCACTTGACGCCCGTGCGGAGGTGGAACACCAGGGCCTTGCCCCCCTCCTGCCATTCCCAGCGCTCGGCCAGCTCGCCGATGATGGTCTCCAGGGTCTCCTGGGGCTTCAGGGGGTCGAAGAGGACCAGGTTGTTGTAGCAGGGCATCATGCTCCACACGTTGGCGATGGTGGCTTCCTCGTGGATGCTCATGCTGGGGATGGCATCCCCCAGGACGAGGGTGAGGACGCCCCCCGCCTTCGGTGTCCCCCCGGTGATGTCGGCCAGACGGGCCGACGTCAGGGGACCGCCGGCCGGGGCCGCTCCCTTACTGGCAGCGGTGCCGGCCGTGGCGGGGACGGCGGCGGTCAGGCCGGTGAGGGCGACGAAGACGGCGATGGCGACAATGCGCCCACGCGCTGTACACATGCTGTTTCCCCCTCTGTGGAGACGGTCCGCGAGTCCGGGCGACTATAGCCTGTCCCGCGACATCCTTCAACCGGGCTGCGCCGCCCGGCCTACTTGTCGAGCCACACCTCCTGCATGCGGCCGAAGTTGTAGATGCTCTGGTGCGCCACCAGGTTCTTCACAGAGGGCCAGTGCTGGAAGTACAGGATGCGCCAGCCCATGATGGGCCGCGCCCCCTCGAGCTGGAGGCGCTTGTCGATCTCCTGCACCAGCGCCAGGCGCCTGGCGGCGTCCACCATTTGGGACTGCTCCTCGATCAGCCGGTCCACCTCGGGGTTGCAGTAGTCGGTGTAGTTGCGGGAGGACCCGCACTTGTAGTTTTCGAAGAAGTTGGCGTCCGGGTCGTCCGGGCCGATCCCGGTGACGTTCGCCCCCAGCTCGAATTCCCGTCGGGTCATCTTGGGGTGCCAGACCCCCGTTTCCACCTGTTCCAGGATGGCGTCGATCCCCACCCGCTTGAGCTGGTCCACCACGAAGCTGGCGAAGTCCACGTAGATGGGGATGGCCCGGGTGGACATGGTGACTTTCAGCGGTTTCCCCGGCCCGTAGCCGGCCTCGGCCAGGAGCTTGCGGGCCTCGGCCTTTTCCTTCGCGGAGTCACCGTACCCGGGGAGCGAGGCGAGGTCCTTCTCCGAAAGCCCCCAGACCCCGTAGGGCTTCGGCGCCATGGCCCCCCCGGGGAGGGCGCCCCCCTGGTGGACGGCCTTCACGTAGGCCCGGCGGTCGATGGCCAGGCTGATGGCGCGGCGCACGCGCGGGTCGTTGAAGGGGGGCTTCTTGTGGTTGATAAGGATATTATCGGTATTGTTCTCGATGCTCAGCTGGAGGACCATCTGCGGGACGGCGTGTTGGACCTGCTCGGCGACGGCCTTGTTGGCGTCCCCCGGGAAGGCCACGTCCAGCCGGCCCGCCTGGAGGGCGGCGAACTTCGTGGCCCGGTCCTTGATGACGATGTAGCGCAGGCCATCCAGGTAGGGCCGTCCCTTCACGAAGTAATCCGGGTTCCGCTCCAGTTCCAGCGACTCGCCCGCCCTGTACTCCTTGAGCCGGAAGGGGCCGGTGCCCACGCACCGGGTGCGGAGCTGCGCGAAGGGCACGTGGGCCGGATATACGGGGCCGTACCCCGAGGCCAGCATCAATAGGAGGGACGGCTGGGGCCGCCGCAGGCGGAAGATCACCGTGGTCGGGTCGGGGGTTTCGATGGAGAGGACGTTCTCGTACCAGAGCTTGCGGGGGTTCACGCGCATCCGTGCGGTGATCCCGGGGGCCTCCCGGAGGGTATCGAAGGTATACTTCACGTCCGTGGAGGAGAAGGGCTGCCCGTCGTGCCACTTCACCCCGGCGTGGAGGTGGAAGACCAGGGCCTTCCCGCCCTCCTGCCACTCCCACCGCTCGGCCAGGTCGCCCACCACCGTCTCCATCCGCTCCTGGGCTTTCAGCGGGTCGAAGAGGACCAGGTTGTTGTAACACGGGGACAGGGGCCAGACGGTGGAGATGGTCGCCTCCTCGTGGATGCTCATGCTGGGAATAGCCTCGCGCTGCATCACATTCAGGACACCGCCGTGTTTCGGCGCCGGGCTGGCGGCCGGGGGTCCCCACAGGTCGGCCCGGCCCGGTTCATCATGCGTCTCTTGGTTGTGCCCGTGA
>DASPOZ010000074.1:0-2449 GCA_035625755.1 Candidatus Sulfotelmatobacter sp. | reverse complement strand
CATCAGCCCATCAGCTCATCAGCCGGAGGAACCACAGCGTATGGACCAAGCCATCTTGATGCGCCAGACGGCGGCCATGCGGAAATATGGGTTGGACGCCCTGGTGGCGTACTCCAGGGAGAACGTGGCCTACGGGGCGGGATACACCGTGCCCTCGCAGGCCCTGAACATCCGGAACCGTCAGTTCGCCGTGGCCTGCAATCGGGACGGGCGGGCGGCCATGCTGCTCACCGCCAACGAACTGCCCGAGGCGCGGGCCCGCAGCACCCTGCACGACCTCCGCCCGTACGACGAGTTCGCGGAGAATCCCATGGCGGTGCTGGCCGGCGTCCTGAAAGACCTGGGGGTGGGCGAGGGGAAGATCGGCCTGGAGATGGACGCCATCCCCGCGGACCGCTGGGAGGTGCTGAAGAAGGCCCTGCCGCGGGCGGCGTGGGAACACGGGACCGAGGCGTTTCACGATGCCCGGATGGTGAAGACGCCGGGAGAGCTGGAGCGCCTGCGTGCGGCGGCGAGGATCGCGGACGCGGCGCAGGCCGAGGCCCACGCCCAGGTGCGCGAGGGGATGGCCGAGCAGGACCTCTATCGCCTCATCGTGGACCGCGCGCTGGCCCACGGCGCGGAGACCGTCCTGATGGTGCAGGTGGCGGCGGCCGAGCGCAGCAGCTACTCCAACCCCACGCCCGGCCCCCGCCCCTTCCGGCGCGGCGAGATCGTGAAGATCGATGTGTTCGTGACGGTGGGCGGCTACCTTTCGGACACGGGGCGCGCCATCGTGATCGGCGAGGCCTCGAAGCAGCAGCGGGAGATCTGGGCTCGCATGCAGGAGACGCTGGCCGCCGTGCACGCCGCCATCCGCCCCGGCGCGCGCACGTCGGACCTCTGGCGCGCCTTCCTCCAGACGTTCAAGAAGTACGACATGGCGCCGGCCATGCGCTTCCTGGGCCACGGCCTGGGCCTGAGCCTGCACGAGGAGCCCTTCATCGCCGCCCACACCGACACCGTGCTGGAGGCCGGCATGGTGTTCGCCGTCGAACCCGTCTACAAGACGGCCGACGGCATGGGGTACCACCTGGAGGACAACCTCCTCGTCACCCCCACCGGCGTGGAGAACATGACCTCCCGCTTCGGCCCCGACCTCATCGTCCTCGGCTGACCCCGCCCGTCCCCTCCGGCAGCGAGCTTTCCGGCGATCCGCCCCTCAGCGCGGCCCCGCCCCGCCCTTCTGGAGCTCCTCGCGGACGACCCGGTGGATCCGCCGGGTCAGCGCGTCCGAGGCCCAGCGCCCGCCGAACCACACGGCGCAGACCACCACGACGAGGCCCACCCCCCAGAGGGTCCACTGCACTCCCTCGCGGCCCAGGAAGCCTCGCTCCGCATAGCGGGCCGTGACGTCTTCCTTGAGCTTCTCGACCTCTAGGAAGCCGGGGTGCATCCGGTCGGCCGCCTCGAAGCGGGCCAACGCGCGCCCGTACCTGCCCCTCTGATAGAGCTGGATGCCCCGGTCCCACAGCCGCATGAAGGCACTGTCCGGCTGGGGCGTCACCCCCGCCTTCTTGGCCTCTTCCTGGATGGTTTCTACTGGGATGAGGAAGTTGAAGCCCTGGACCACCTGGTCGCCCTGAAACGAGGTGAAGGTGGCCGCCCCGATCACCTCGCCCGCATGGTTGATCCCCGGGCCGCCACTATTGCCCTGGATGATGGAGGCATCGGTCTGGATCACGCGGTGCCCCCCCACATCCGTCCTGAAGCCGGACACCCGGCCGAAGGTCACCGAGGGCAGGAACCGCGTGGCCTGGCTCAGCATTTCGTGGGAGGCGACGACGCCCGGGAACCCCAGGACGATGAGCTCCGCCCCGACGTGCAGGCGCAGGGTATCCTTGGCCAGGCGCACCACGGGCAGGTCCTTCCCCTCGAACTTGAGGATGGCCACATCCTTCCCGTACTCCTTGCGCTCTGCCCCGCCGGCATCCTTCGTCGTCCCCACCACGACGAAGGCCGGCGGACTGTAGGTCTTGACCTCGGCGGGGTAGGTCTTTCCGTTGGACATGGTCACCTGGACCTTCTTCTCGAGGGTGATCCCGCCGCGGTTGGCCGGGTCGGCCGCCAGGGCCCGGATGCGGGCCGCGCGGGCATCCCCGGCCAGCCCCTGCAGGGCCGCCGGACAGGCCTGGGCCACCGCCCGTTCCAAAAGGATCGGCACGTCCTCGGCGTCGTTCTGCTCCACGTAGGGCCGGACGACGTGGCCGTTGGTCACCACCCAGCCGTCCGGGTGGATGATGGCCCCGCTGCCGATCCAGCTCCTGGGTTCGGGCTGGACGGTCATCACTTCGCCGCCGCACCGGACCTTCGCCGTCGCCCCCACCGCAACCCCGATCATCACCACCGCCGGCCGCGTGCGGACCGCCGCCACGGTCTCCGCCGCCTCGCCCGCCCACACGGGGGCCGC
>DASPOZ010000073.1:0-19274 GCA_035625755.1 Candidatus Sulfotelmatobacter sp. | reverse complement strand
GCCGTGGGGCGCATTTATATCGCGAAGGGAGGTCTGCAGGAAATCTGGACCAGGATGGAAGCGGACTTACACAAGGCGCAAAGAAGCGAGCTCTCCCTTCCCACGTAGTGTGCGCGCGCGGTACGGGGTATCTGCAAAGGTTCCAGGCAACCTCCGTCCAAGACTTCCCTCGGCAACGGAAGCTTCAAGGTCGAGCCACCCGGCCGCCGAAGCGGTTGCCGGCCGCCCATGCGGCATTGGTGTGGAGGGCGTTGAAGTCTTGAGCGGGCCGGCGGCTATCACCACGTGAGCCTCGGTCACCGTCATCGAATCGGCGAACCGCCCCCCACCATGAGGTCCCTGAACGCCCGACCCCGATAGATCAGGCTGTCCGTCATGGCGGCCGCACCCTCGGCGGCGCGGCCGTCCCCGCTGCCCCGCACGCCTCCTGTCCCGAATCGCCAGACCATCCCAGGCGGCCCGAAGACCCCGCAAGGGGAAAGGGGGGACATGTTCCGCTCGCAGGCAGGTTGCATCGGGCCGGGGAGTTCGGGTAGGATGCCGCCCGTTGTGCGGGCGGATCGGCTGCCGCCCGACCGCCGCGGGCGGTGCGGATCCCCCAGCGGAGGCACGCGGTGAGCTTCGCGGTCATCGGAAAACCGGTGGGGCGGGTGGAGGGGCCGGACAAGGTGAGCGGAGCGGCCCGCTACGCGGCCGACCAGCTCCCCCCCGGCATCATCTGGGGGAAGGCCCACCGGAGCCCCCTGCCCCACGCCCGCATCGTGCGGATCGACACGGCGCGGGCGCGCGCCGTGCCCGGCGTGCTGGCCGTGCTCACGGCGGCGGACCTGCCCGACGTCCTGGTGGGTCGCGTGATGTTCGACATGCCGGTCCTGGCCCGGGACAAGGTCCGCTTCATCGGCGAGAAGGTGGCCGTGGTGGCCGCCCAGGACCCGGACGTGGCCGAGGAGGCCGCCGCCCTCATCGAGGTGGAGTACGAGGACCTCCCGGCGGTCTTCGATCCCCTGGACGCCATCCGCGAGGACGCGCCCCGCGTCCACGACGACCCGGCGTCCTACGCCTACGCCCCCCAGGAGCCGCGGCCGCACCCGAACCTCCAGTCGGTCCTCCGGCACAGGATGGGAGACCCGGCGCGCGGCTTCGCCGAGGCCGCCCACGTGTTCGAGCACACCTTCCGCACGCCCCGCGTCCACCAGGGCTACCTGGAGCCCACCGCCGGCGTCGTGGCCGTGGACGACGACGGCCGTGTGACGGTCTGGACGTCGAACAAGATGCCCTTTCGGGTGCGGGAGTTGCTGGCCCACGCCATCCAACTGCCGGCGGAGAAGATCCACGTGAACCTCTGCCCCATCGGGGGCGATTTCGGCGGCAAGGGCTCGCTGATGGACGTGCCCCTCTGCTACCACCTGGCCCGCGCCACCGGGCGCCCGGTGAAGATGGCCATGAGCTACACCGAGGAGCTGATGGCGGGGAATCCGCGCCATGCCTCCCGCATCACCATCAAGAGCGGGGTGACGCGGGACGGCCGGATCGTGGCCCGCACGGCCCGGGCCATCTTCGACGGCGGGGCCTACGCGGCCTTCAAGCCGGTGCCCCACGTGAACCTGATCGGGGCCGGCATGGTGCAGGGGGCGTACCGCATCCCTCACGTCGCGGTGGAGTCCTTCTGCGCCTACACCAATCAGGTCCCCTGCGGGCACATGCGCTCCCCCGGCGATCCCCAGATGATCTTCGCCGAAGAATCGCACATGGACATGGTGGCGGCCGAGATCGGGATGGACCCGGGGGAGTTCCGCCGCCGCAACCTGCTGCGGGAGGGCGACCACCTGGTGGACGGGCACCACATGGAGAACGTCCGGGCCCGTGAGACGCTGGACGCGGCCCTCAAGGCCGCCGGCTGGGGCCGCCCCCAGCGCCCCAACGTGGGACGCGGCATGGCCATCTCGTATCGCCATGACGGGATGGGCCGGTGCAACGCGAGGGTGACCCTGGAGGCGGACGGCGGCGTGACGCTGCTCACGGTGGCCCCGGACACCGGCACCGGCTCCCACACCATCCTCCAGCAGATCGTGGCCGAGGTCCTCGGGCTGGAGCCCCAGGCCGTGCACGTGCGGGTGGGGGACACCCAGGCCTTCGCCACCGATTCGGGCGCCGGCGGCAGCCGCGTGACACACGTGGCAGGGCGGGCCGCCCAGGAGGCGGCCGGGCGGGTCCGCGAGCTGATCCTGGAGGAGGCGGCCGCGCTGCTGGGGGTCCCCGCGCCGGACCTCCAGGTGGGCGGAGGCGCGGTCCGGGCGAAATCCGGCGGGCGGCGCCGCCTGGCACTGGCGGAGGTCGCGGCGTCGGCGGAACGCCGGGGCCGGCCCATCGATGCCAAGGTCCTCAAGGAGATCGGCCAGTACCCTCCCCTCTTCAACTTCTGCGCCCAGGTGGCCGAGGTGGAGGTGGACCGCGAGACGGGCCGGGTGCGGGTGCTCCGGGCCACCACCGCCCACGACGCCGGGACCATCCTGAACCCGCTGGGGTTTTACGGCCAGATCAACGGGGGCCTCGTCCAAGCCCTGGGCTACGGGTTGATGGAGGAGTTGCGCCTGGAGGAGGGCCGCGTCACCACCCTGAGCCTGGGCGACGTCAAGATCCCCACCATCCGGGACATCCCCCCGCTCACCACGGTGATCGTGAAGAAGCCGCCGGGGCCGGGGCCCTTCAACGCCAAGTCCATCGGCGAGAGCAGCAACGTGCCGCTGGCCGCCGCCATCGCCAATGCCGTGGCCGACGCATGCGGCGTGCGCATCACCGAACTCCCCATCACGGCCGAGAAGGTGTACCGCGCCCTGCGGGCCGCGCCGCCAGCGCCGGGGCGGAACGACCGTTCGCGCCGCGCAACCAGAAACCCGCAGCCGCGGGCGGGGCGCACCGCCCCAGGCCAGAGGACACGGCCCCGATGACCTCCGTGACAACACCATCCGCGGTCACCATCCGCTTCCGGGTGAACGGCAAGGACCGGACGGTCCAGGTTCCGCCGTACCGTCTCCTCCTCGACTGCCTCCGGAACGACCTGGGGCTCACCGGCACCAAGGAGGGGTGTGCCGTGGGCGTGTGCGGCGCCTGCACGGTGCTGCTGGACGGCAAGATGATCAGCTCGTGCCTCCTGCTGGCCGTGATGGCCGACGGGGCCGAGATCACCACGGTGGAAGGGCTCGCCAGGGACGGCCGGCTGCACCCGGCGCAGCAGGCCTTCGTGGATTGCGGCGGGTTCCAGTGCGGCATCTGCACTCCCGGGCAGGTGGTGGCGGCCAAGGCCCTGCTGGACGAGAACCCGGCGCCCGGCGACGAGGACATCAAGGATTGGATGCTGGGCAACCTCTGCCGCTGCACCGGGTACTACCAGATCGTGAATTCCATTCGACAGGCGGCGGCCCTGCGGGCCGGGTCCCGCAAAGGCGCGGCGGCTGCCGGGGTCCGCGCGGGAGCGAGGCGCGCGAGGCGGCGCGCCGCCGGCCGCCCGAAGGCGGCGCGCCAACGGACGGGACGGCGACGGGCATGATCCCCTTCGAGTACCGTGCGCCGCGGGCGCTGGACGAAGCCCTGGCCCACCTCCGCCAGTACGGCGAGGACGCCCGGCCCCTGGCCGGAGGCACGGCCCTCGTGCTCATGATGCGGCAGCGCCTGGTGCGACCGGCCTGCCTGGTGAGCCTCCGGGGCATCGCGGGCCTGGGCCGGATCCAAGCAGCCGACGGGTCGATCCAGATCGGCGCCTGCGTGACGCACCGGGAGGTCGAGACCAGCCCCCTCGTGCGGTCCCGCCTGCCGGTGCTGGCCGAGACCTACCACCACGTGGCCACCCTCCGCGTCCGGAACATGGCCACGGTGGGCGGCGGACTGGCCCACGCCGATCCGAACCAGGACCCCCCCGCGACCCTGCTGGCATTGGGCGCGCGCGTGAGCGTGGGCGGGCCGGGGGGCGAGCGGCACATCCCCCTGGATGATTTCTTCACGGATTACTACCAAACGTCCCTGGCGCCGGGCGAGCTGGTCACCGGCATCACCATCCCCGTCCCCGGGCCGCGCACGGGATGCGCCTTCCTGAAGTTCCTGCCCCGCACGGCGGACGACTATGGCACGGTCACCGCCGCCGCCGCCGTGACGCTGGACGCGTCCGGCGCGCGGTGCGCCCAGGTCCGCATCGGCCTGGGGTGCGTGGGGGCGACCCCCGTGCGGGCCACGGCCGCCGAGGACCTCCTGCGCGGTCAGCCCCTGAAGGATGAGGTGCTGCGGGCGGCGGGCGAGGCCGCCACGGCGGGCCTGGATCCCATCGGCGACGTCCGGGGCAGCGCCGACTATAAGCGCGAGATGGCCGCCGTCTTCCTGGGCCGGGCCGTGCGGGCCGCCTGGGCCCGGGCCCGGAAGGCGCCGGCCGGGTCGCGCCCTCGCGCCCGACGGGCCCGATGACGTTCAGCCAGACCTGCACCATCCCCGTGCCCCGCGAGCGGCTCTGGGACTTCCTGATGGACGTCCCCCGCGTGAGCCGGTGCCTCCCCGGCGTGGAGACCGTGCAGCCGCTGGAGGGCGACAGCTACCAGGGCCTGTTCCGGGTGAAGCTGGGGCCCATCAGCATCGGGCTCGAGGGGAAGGTCACCATCGAGGAGCAGTCTCGGGAGGCGTGGCGCGCCGCCCTGCGGGCCGACGCCACCGACCGGAAGCTGGGCGGCGGCATGCGCGCCCGGGCGCGCATGCGCCTCGCCCCCGCCGGCGAGGGCGCCACGACGTTGACCGTGGAGACGGAACTGACGGTTCTGGGGAAGATCGGCGAGTTCGGCCAGCCCGTGATCAAGAAGAAGGCCGACGCCCTCCTCCAGGAGTTCGCCGCCAACATCCAGCGCGCCCTCGCAGGCCGCTGAAAAAGGCCCATCTGCGGCGTTGGCGCGCTCGCGCGCTCGCTGCGGCGTACCCGGCGTACGCCTCACTCGGCGCTTCGCGCGCCGCCTTGCATCTGGACCTTTTTGAGCAGCCTGCCATAACCCCACGCGATCCTGAGACCATGAGGGATGGAAGATGCCTAAGGCGATGATCAACGGCATCCAGATGTATTACGAGGTGACCGGCAGCGGGTTCCCGCTCCTGTTCGTCCACGAGTTCGCCGGCGACTGCCGGAGCTGGGACCCGCAGGTGCAGTTCTTCGCCCGGCGCTACACCGCGGTCACCCACAACGCCCGCGGCTACCCGCCCTCGGACGTCCCCGACGACCCGGCCGCCTACTCCCAGCAGATGGCGGTGGACGACATCTACCACCTGCTGCGCCACCTCAAGATGGAGCGGGCGCACCTGTGCGGCCTCTCCATGGGCGGCTTCGCCGTCCTCCACTTCGGCTTCCAGCACCCGGAGATGGCGCGGTCGCTGGTGGTGGCGGGGTGCGGCTACGGCGCCGTGAAGACGGAGCGCGAGCGCTTCCAGAGGGATACGGAAGCGACCGCCCGGCGCATGGAGCGCGAGGGGATGCAGGCCATGGCCGCCGTGTACGGCGCGGGACCGACGCGCGTCCAGTTCGAGGTCAAGGACCCGCTGGGATACCGCCGGTTCGTGGAACAACTCGCCGGGCACTCGGGGGTGGGCTCGGCCCGCACCCTCATGGGCGTGCAGCGGATGCGCCCCTCGCTGTACGACCTGCAGGACCGGATGGAAAAGCTGGACGTCCCGACCCTGATCGTCACCGGCGACGAGGATGAGCCGTGTCTGGAGCCGGCGCTCCTGATGAAGCGCAAGATCCGGCGCTCCGGCCTGGTGGTGTTCCCCAAGACCGGACACACCGTGAACCTGGAGGAGCCGGACGGCTTCAACCGGGCGGTGCTGGATTTCCTCGGCGCCGTCGAGGCGGACCGGTGGCCCCCGCGGGATCCCCGCTCGCTGAGCGCCTCGGCCATCCTGGCCGGCGAAAAGCCGTGAGCCCCACGGGGCGCGTGCCGCTGCTGGCGGACCGGGACCGGCTCCCGCCGGACGCCCAGCGGGTCTACGACCAGATCGGGGCGAGCCGCGGCGGCGTGGTAGGGCCGTTTCAGGTCCTCCTGCACTGCCCCGAGTTGGCCGCGCGGGTGGGAGCCCTAGGCCAGGTCATCCGGTTCGAGGGGACGCTCCCGGCAGACGTGCGGGAGACGGCGGTCCTGGCGGCGGCCCGCGAGATGGACTGCGCCTTCGAGTGGTCCGCGCACGTGGGACTGGCCCGGGCCGCCGGCGTGCCCGAGCGGACCATCGCCGTCATCGCCGAGCGGCGAGATTCGGACGGGCTGGCCCCGCGCGAGCGGATCGCCATCGCCCTGACCCGCGAGAGCTTCCAACGCCACCGGATCCCTGACGACCTCTTCGCCGCGGCGCAGGCCGAGTGGGGGACCGCGGGCTTCGTGGAGCTGGTCACCACCCTCGGCTACTACGGCATGCTGGCCATGGTCCTCAACGCCGCCGGCGTCGAGCCGGAGCCGGGCACCCCCCATTTTCCCCTGGCCTGAAAGGGGTACCCGCAGGATCCCCCGCCCCCGGCCGTGCGCCCGGAGGACACGTGTCGTAGCGTCGCCGTGACGCCGCATCGCCTTCTTGCGCCTCATCCGCTGCCAGACCGCGCGCGATCGGTTGCAGTAATCAACGAAGACGGCCACTCGGGGAGCTTGCTGGCGACATTTCAGCTCTTCGTTCTCCCGGACGGCGGGCTGCCTCCGGAATTACGTGGCGGTGGGGCTGTCGGCTGGTCTGAGGGACCCCCCTGAACGCAGCACACGAAGGGGGCACGCTCGCAGAGCGCGAGCCCGCGTTGCCGTGAGCCCAGGGGGGAGAAGACACGTCGGAGGTTGTCACACAGGATGGGGGGCGCCAATGTCGCACCTGAGCCGAAGGTCTCTCTTGAGGGGGGTCACGGCCCTCTTGGGCGCCGCCGGAGGTGGAGTGGTGGGCGGAGGTCGCGATGTCGAGGCGGCGTGCCCGGACACCCGAGCAGCGGCCCAGCTGCCCGTCCACCTTGTCAACCGGGGGGAGCTCTCGGCCCTCTTCGGCGACAGCACGCCGCACGGCATGCGGGGCCCCGGCTTCTGTGGGATCTGGTCTCTCGGGTCGGCGCACGAGCCGCACAACGCCTTCGTGAGCAGCGCGGCGGGGTTCATCTTCAATAGCCACCGCGGGCGCCCGGTGCGACTCCGCCGCTTGAACGCAGCGCAGGTCGAGTACCGCCTCGAGGAACCGGGCCTGCACAGCCGGGTGGTCTTCACCGCGAGGGAGCCATACTATATCGACAGCGAGACCATCGTTATCCCCCAGACTCCCGTGAAGACGCCCCACCTGCTTCAGAGTTGGGCCTCCTACATCAACTCCCCCCGAGATGGCGACATCTTCTTCCGGCACGAGGGCAAGTGGATCAAGGCGCACAGCCCGGAGCACGGGGTGGAGGCGACCTACTGCCCGGTCTCGCTCAAGGACACCGAGGAAGACCTCCGCCACCTGACCCCCGAGGAGCGGAAGGGCTGGTTCGTCTACGGTTACAGCCAGCAGCGCTTCAGCGAGCCGTTCTACTTCGGACGAATCCGCCACATGGTCCTGGCCTTTTTCTTCGACAATTCGGACAACATCCGCTTCACCATCTCGCCCGTCGGAGGCGGTGTCTCCATCTTGCCCGGCAGGAGCTGCCCGGCCTGGGATTGGCTCTGGCTGATCCCCCATGCGAGGGCGGGACGGACCTACACCCTGCGAGCTCGAATGCTGTACAAACCATTCAGGGGTGAGGAGGATATCCTCGCGGAGTTCACCCGCTGGCGCGGGTAGCCCCCAGCCACGTCTTGGAGCGACGTCACGCGTGCCCCGCCATGGCCCCGATCGGCGGCCCCCCGTGGCTATCCCAGACCTCACCGCGTCGGCCGCTGACAGATGGTCGGGGCCACTCCGGCACGAGCGGCATGGGCGTGGGCCGGGCCGGGATTTCTTGCCCCATCGCCCGAGGGGTCGCACGTCGGAACGGCTTCACTTGATGTGACTCTAGCGCGGGCGGCGCGCACCCAGACGCGCACCTGCGGGAGCGTGGGGGCGCCAGGGCCTGCCACGGCCGCCCAGCGGGCGTGCAGCGCCACCGGGTCCTGCCGCGCCAAGTCCTCCACCGTTGTGACCCCGAGGCGCCGCAGCGTGTTGTAGTGCTGGGCGCCCAGCCCACCGCTGTCGATGAGGCGCGACGCGGCGCGCAGGTC
The DNA here is from genome assembly GCA_035625755.1 of Candidatus Sulfotelmatobacter sp. Lineage (GTDB taxonomy): Bacteria > Methylomirabilota > Methylomirabilia > Methylomirabilales > DASPOZ01 > DASPOZ01. Next base: position 11,058 of record DASPOZ010000073.1, on the reverse strand, counting down.
GCGAAGGGTCGCCTCGGGGACGCCGGTGGAGGCCGCGAGGCGGGCCAGGGCCTGTGGTGTGGCCGTCCTGCGGAGGACCTCCACCGGCCGGGTCACGCCGGCCCGCTCCAGCCGCCCCACGGCACCGGGGGGCAGTCCTTCCACCCAGCGCAGTTCGGGGCTGTAACTTTGCACGGTAAACTCGTCGATCCCCGCATAGACGGCAACGTTCCACACAAGCGCGGCGACCACGCCTATCACGGCGAGAGAACGAGGAGCGCCCGACCCCCTCGGAGGCGCATCTTCCCACGAGCGGCCGCCCCGGACGCGATTCAAGAGGTTGACGAGGACGTAACACTCCAGGGCGAAGGGCGGAAAGCCCAGGAAGCCCAGGGGGGGCATCTCGAACCACTTGCTCCCCTCGAAGAACGGCACCGTGTACATCCACTTGGCGTGGCTCCAGTAGTTCCAGAACTCCCAGAGCCCGCCGCAGATGAGCCCGGCCGCCAGCAAGCGCAGGGCGGGCCGCGGGTCGCCCCGCTCCAGTTGGCCGAGGAGAGATCGGGCGCCGAGCCGGTGGCACAGAGGATCCAGGAGCAGGACCGCGAACCCCCAGATCCACGGATAGGCGACCCGGGGCCACGCCAGGGGCGCCGTCAGCATGAGCGCCCCCAGCCCCACCAGCGCCCAGCGGAGTCCGCTGCGGACAGGCCACGGGCGCGTGTGGGCGCCGGCCGCCAGGCGGGCGGCGCGGAGCAGATCGTAGGTCTCGAAGAGGCCCGGCAGCACCGTGGCGTAGGCGAACGCGCTCATGGTGAGGGCGTACACCGGTTCGATGGGCACGTTCACGTAGAACCAGTTGTGGAGCCGGAAGTTGAAGACCTCGAACAGATTCCAGAGGGGAATGGACCAGAAGGCCAGGACCACGAATTCCCACGGGCGGTCCCGCAACAGCGAGTCGCCCCGAATCTTCCAGATGGCGGCATCGGCCAGCAGGATGTACGACCACCACGCGATCACGTAGAAGAGGACCTGCACCGGGTAGATCCCCAGCGCCAGCCCCGCCTCCCCCGCGGCCAGCGTCGCCACCCCCAGCCAGCCGTACCACGGCAGCCTCCGCGCGCCGGCCACCTCATCCCTCATCGCGCATCCCCCACGACGCCCTCGACCCCCCGGCGGTCCCTCCGCATGGCTTGACAGTCTCCGGGAGGTTCCATACCATCCCCCCGTCCCGGCGACCACGCCTTCGTGGGACCGCACCACCTGGAAACCCAATGGATATTCCGCAATCCGCAATCCGCAATCCGCAATGGGGACGGGGGGCCCGGTGAGCCCCCTCTCGCGCTTCCAGAGGCCCCACCGCCGCGTGCTGCGGATGCTGCAGCAGCCCCGCTCCCTCCCGGAGCCGGAGTGGCCGCCCCGCACCGATCTCGCCGTCCGGCTGGACCGGGCGGTGGGCGGCGCGAGGCGTGGCCCCGCGCCCGACGCGGGCGACGCCGCGCCGGCCGTCCTGGACGCCCTCAAGGGCTTCGTGGCCGAGGAGCGAGCGCGCATCGTGGCGCTCCATCGGTCGGGCGCGGGGGGCCTCCAGGGGGTGCGCGAGTTGAGCGACCTGGTGGACACCGTGGTGACGCACCTGCACCGCCGGGCCCACTTGGCCTGTCCCGATCGCGCGCGCGCCGAGACCGAGGGGGTTGCCCTGCTGGCCCTGGGCGGGTATGGCCGCCGCGAGCTCAACCCGGGGTCCGACGTGGACGTGATGTTCCTCTTCCCCCGCCGGGTGGATGCCTATCTGCAGACCATCCTGGACCACGTCCTCTACACCCTGTGGGATCTCGGACTGCCTGTGGGCCACAGCACCCGCTCCCTGGCGGACTGCCTGGCCGTGGCCGCGACGGACCTCTGCTCGCTCACCGCCATGCTGGAGGGCCGGTTCCTGGGGGGGCACCAGGCCATCTGCCACCGGCTCCACGAGCGGTTGGGCAAGCTGATGTCGGGCCGGCGGGCCGCCCGGTTCGTGGCCGAGAAGCAGGCCGAGTGGGAGCGCCGCTACCGCACCCACGGCGGCTCCCTCTACCTCCAGGAGCCCAACATCAAGGAGAGCTGCGGCGGGCTGCGGGACCTGCACACGGCCCTCTGGATGGCCCGGGCCCGCCACCGCGCCGGGGACCTGGACGCGCTCCGCCGCGCCGGCCTCCTCAGCCGGGCCGAGTGGGAGGAGTGCCGGGCGGCGCTGGACTTCCTGCTGCGCCTCCGCACCGAGCTGCACCTGCAGGGCGGCGGCAAGCACGACGTGCTGGCCCTCTCGCTCCAGGAACCTACCGCCTGCGGCCTGGGGTACGCCGCGCAGGGCGAGCGCCACGCCGTGGAGACCCTCATGCACACCTACTATCTCCACGCCCGCTCGCTCCACCTGATCGCCGAGCGCATCAGCGAGCGCTGCGCCGAGACACGGTCCCAGATGGAGGTCGTGATGAAGAAGTTGGCCGCCCGGGACATCGGGGACGGGTTCACCGAGGTGCGGCGCCAGATCCACGTGCGGGGCAACGCCCCCGAGGTCTTCCGCGAGGACCCGGTCCGCCTCATCAAGCTCTTCTGGACCGCGCAGCAGACCGGCTACGAGCTGAGCCCCGAGGCCAAGGAGCTGGTGCGGGGCCACCTGCACCTCATCGACGACGAGGTGCGCCGCTCCGGCCGGGCCCTGGCCTCCTTCCTGGCCATCCTGCGCGAGCCGGCGGGGGTGGTGCGGGCCCTGCGCAGCATGCACGAGCTGGGCGTCTTGCCCGCCTACATCCCCGAGTTCGGCCGCATCACCTGCCAGGTCCAATACGATTACTACCACAAGTACACGGTGGACGAGCACACCTTCATCGCCCTGGAGGGCCTGGAGGCCCTCCAGGGCGGCGGGGACGGCCGCCACGACGAGTTCCGCGCCATCGCCCGGGAGCTGAAGAAACCCGAGGTCTTCCGCCTGGCCGTGCTCTTCCACGACATCGGCAAGGGGGAGGGCAGCGGCCACGTGGAGCGGGGGACGGCCCTGGCCGGAGAGATCCTGGGGCGCATGGGCCTCCCCGCGGAGGACGTGGAGACGGTCCGCTTCCTGGTGGCCCACCACCTGACCATGGCCCACATCGCCGAGCGCCGGGACCTGGACGACGAGCCCATGATCATCGAGTTCGCCCAGCGGGTGAAGGCCGTGGACCTGCTCAAGATGCTCTACCTCCTCACCTACCTGGACATCCACGCCGTGGGCCCGGACGTGTGGACGGAGTGGAAGGGCTCGCTGCTCTGGGAGCTGTTCCTCCGCACCCACGCCATCCTCACCCGCGGGGTCCCGGAGAGCGAGGAGGAGCTCCGCAAGGCCGCCGCCCTGCGGGCCCAGCTGGTGACGGAGCTGGGTCCCGAGTTCGGCGCCCCCGCGGTGGAGCGGCACCTGGACCTGATGCCCCCGCGCTACCTCCTCACCACCTCCAAGGCGAAGGTGGCCACGCACCTGCGCCTGGTGGCCGAGGTGGAGGGGGGCCGCGAGGTGAGCAGTCGCTGGGCGGCCTACGCCCTGGCCGGGTATGCGGAGCTGGCCGCATGCAGCCCTGGGCGCCCGGGCCGGTTCGCCCAGATCGTCGGCTGCCTGACGGCCAACGGGGCCAACATCCTCAGCGCCCAGGTCTACACCCGGCGCGACGGCCTGGTCATCCGAAACTTCCAGGTGAGCGCCGGCCCGGGCGCCCCCCTCGCGGAGCAGGACGCGTGGGAGCGTGTCCGCGAGGATCTGGAGGCGGTGGTGCGGGGCGCGGTGCAGGTCCGGGACCTGATCCGCAGCCGCCGCCGGGACGTGCTGGTGCGCCCGGCCCCGCAGGGCCGGGTCATGCCCACCCGTGTGGAGTTCGACAACTTCGTGTCCGAGACCCACACCGTCATCGACGTCCGCACGCTGGACCGGCCGGGCCTCCTCTACATCATCTCCAGCACGCTCTCCGAACTGGGCCTGGACCTGAGCCTGGCCAAGATCGCCACCGAGGTGGACCAGGTGATCGACGTCTTTTACATCACCGAGGCCGACGGCCGGAAGGTGCAGGACGAGGCCCGCATGGCCGAGGTCCGGGACGCCCTCGAGCGCGCCATCGCCGAGGGCCTCCTCTGATGCCCGGCCTGGCGACGGTCGACGGTCGACGGGCGACGGTCGACGACAGGGAGACGGTGTGAGCGCCCAGGGAGGCGCGAGGATCACGGGGCGCACACGGCTCTGCGGCATCCTGGGTTATCCGCTCGACCATACCCTCTCCCCCACCATGCACAACGCCGCCTTCGCCGCCCTGGGCCTCGATTGGGCCTACGTCCCCTGGCCGGTGCCGCCGGACCGGCTGGGCGAGGCCCTGCGGGGCCTTCGGGCCCTGGCGAACTTCGCCGGCGCCAACGTCACCGTGCCCCACAAGGAGGCCATCCTCCCCCACTTGGACGACCTGACGCCGGGGGCACGCGCCGTGGGCGCCGTGAACACCATCGTCCGCGTGTCGGACCGCCTCACGGGCCACACGACGGACGGTGCGGGGCTCCTGGCGGGCCTGGCGGAGGCCCTGGACTTCTGCCCCAAGGAGGCCCACATCGTGATCGTGGGCGCGGGGGGGGGCGCCCGGGCGGCCGCCTTCGCCCTGGCGGCGGCGGGGGCGCGGCGCCTGGTGATCCTCAACCGGTCCATTGAACGGGCCCGCGCCCTGGCCGCAGACGTGGGGCGGGCCACGCCGGCCGTGGAGGCCGTGGCATATCCGTTGCACCAATTTCCTGCTGACCAGATTCTCGGCAGTGCGGATCTCGTCATGAATGCCACCTCGATCGGCCTGCACGCCGGGGACCCCAGCCCGCTGGACCTGGGGCCCTGCCGCCCCCCCACCGTGGCCCACGATCTGGTGTACAACCCGCCGGAGACGGGCTTCCTGCGGGAGGCCCGGGCCCGGGGCCTGCGGGCCGTCAACGGGCTGGGCATGCTCGTACACCAGGGGGCGGCCGCCTTCGCCCTGTGGACCGGCCGCCCCGCCCCCATCGAGGCCATGCGGCGGGCCCTGGATGCAGAAACCCCTTGACATCCCTGGCCCCGCCGCTAGCATGAGCGATGCTTATGGGGCGGCCCGCCGCCCCGGTTCGAAGCGGCCCTAGGAGCGACCCATGGCCGATGCATCGACGCGGCTCGGTGAGCTGCTGGTCAAGCACAATCTCATCACCAGGGACCAGCTCACCAAGGCCCTGCAGCAGCAGGAGACCTCGGGCGGCCGCATCGGCGCCAACCTGGTCAAGCTGGGATTCATCTCCGAAGATGAGATCACCGCCTTCCTGAGCCGCCAGTACGGCGTCCCCTCCATCAATCTGGCCCAGTTCGAGGTCGACGGCAACGTCACCAAGCTCATCGACGCGGACATGGCCCAGAAATACCAGGTCCTCCCCATCAACCGCACCGGCGGGGTCCTCACCGTGGTCATGGCGGACCCCAGCAACATCTTCGCCATCGACGACATCAAGTTCAAGACCGGGCTGCGGGTGGAGCCGGTGGTGGCGGCGGAGAGCGCCATCCGCAACGCCATCAACAGGTACTACGACAACGCCGGCATGGTGGACGAGCTCCTCAAGAAGACCGTGGAAGACGTGGACACGGTGGAGGAGGGAGAGGACCAGATCAACACGGCCGAGCTGGCCCAGGCCACGGAAGACGCCCCCGTGGTCAAGCTGGTGAACCTGGTCCTCACCGACGCCATCAAGAAGGGCGCCTCGGACATCCACGTCGAGCCCTACGAGAAGACCTTCCGCGTGCGCTTCCGGATCGACGGCGTGCTCTACGACGTGATGCAGCCCCCCATGAAGCTCAGGGCGGCCATCACCTCCCGGCTCAAGATCATGGCCTCGCTGGACATCGCGGAACGCCGCCTCCCCCAGGACGGGCGCATCAAGATCAAGGTGGGCCAACGCGAGATGGACTTCCGGGTGTCCACCCTCCCGACCCTCTTCGGCGAGAAGGTGGTCCTGCGCCTCCTGGACAAGTCCAACCTCCAGCTGGACATGACCAAATTGGGCTTCGAGCCCCAGTCGCTCAAGGACTTCGAGGAAACCATCGAGATGCCCTACGGGATGATCCTGGTCACGGGGCCCACCGGGAGCGGCAAGACCACCACCCTCTACTCGGCCCTGAACCGGATCAACAAGATCGACACCAACATCATGACCGCCGAGGACCCGGTGGAGTTCAACCTGCCCGGCATCAACCAGGTGCAGATGAAGGCGGACATCGGGCTGAACTTCGCCGCCGCCCTGCGGTCCTTCCTCCGGCAGGACCCGGACGTCATCATGGTGGGCGAGATCCGGGACTACGAGACGGCCGAGATCGCCATCAAGGCGGCCCTCACCGGGCACCTGGTGCTCAGCACGATTCACACCAACGATGCCCCCAGCACCGTGAGCCGCCTGCTCAACATGGGCGTGGAGCCCTTCCTGGTCTCCGCCTCGTCCAACCTGATCCTGGCCCAGCGCCTCCTCCGCAAGATCTGCAGCAACTGCAAGGAGGAGGCGAAGGTCCCGGCCAACGCCCTGGTGGACCTGGGCTTCGCGCCCGAAGAGGCCAAGGCCATCAAGAACTTCAAGGGCAAGGGCTGCGCCAACTGCAGCGACACCGGGTACAAGGGGCGCATCGCCCTCTACGAAGTCATGGTCATCCGGGACAACATCAAGGAGCTCATCCTCCAGGGGGCCTCCACCTCGGAGCTGCGGGAGGCCGGCCGGAAGAACGGGATGAAGACCCTCCGGGAGAGCGGCCTGCAGAAGATCCGGGAGGGCCTCACCACCATCATGGAGGTGCTGCGGGTGACCACGAAGGCGTGAGCCCGATCCCCCGCGCCGAGGAGCCATGCCGAACCTTCACGAACTGCTCAAGGAAATGGTGGAGAAAGGCGCCTCCGATCTCCACATCACCAGCAACGCGCCGCCCACGCTGCGGGTCCACGGCCGGATGGTGCCCGTGGGGGAATCGCCCCTGACCCCGGCCGAAACCAAGCAGATGGCCTACAGCATCCTGACCGACGCCCAGAAGAAGAAGTTCGAGGAGGAGCGGGAGCTGGACCTCTCCTTCGGCGTGCGGGGGCTCAGCCGGTTCCGGGCCAACCTCTACCTGCAGCGGGGCGCCGTGGCGGCGGCCATCCGCACCATCCCCCACCGGATCTTCACCTTCGAGGAGCTGGGGCTCCCCAAGGTGGTGGCCGACCTGTGCGAGAAGCCCAAGGGCCTCATCCTGGTCACCGGGCCCACCGGCAGCGGCAAGTCCACCACCCTGGCCACCATGGTGGACAAGGTCAATTCGGAGCATCAGGAGCACATCATCACCATCGAGGATCCCATCGAGTTCGTCCACGCCCACAAGCGCTGCCTCGTGAACCAGCGGGAGCTGAACGCGGACACCATGTCTTTCGCCGCGGCCCTCAAGCACGTCCTGCGGCAGGATCCGGACAAGGTCTTGGTGGGCGAGATGCGGGACCTGGAGACGATCCAGGCGGCCCTGACCATCGCCGAGACGGGGCACCTCACCTTCGCCACCCTCCACACCAATTCCGCGGTGCAGAGCATCAACCGCATCATCGACGTCTTCCCGCCGCACCAGCAGCCGCAGGTGCGGGCCCAGCTCTCCCTGGTGCTCGAGGGCGTCATGTGCCAGATGCTCTTGCCCCGGGCCAGCGGCCAGGGCCGGGTGCTGGTCCTCGAGATCCTCATCCCCACCCCCGCCATCCGGAACCTGGTCCGGGAGGACAAGGTGCACCAGATCTACTCGTCCATGCAGGCGGGGCAGGAAAAGCACGGGATGCAGACCATGAACCAGTCTCTGCTGCAGCACTACATGCGGCGGAACATCTCGCTGGAGCAGGCCCTGGGCGCCTCCACCATGCCGGACGAGTTGCAGCAGATGATCCAGCGCGCCCAGGGCGCCATGGCCGGGGCCCGCCGCTAGGGGCCGCCAGCGGGGCCGACGGAGGGATGCAGCGTGCCGATCTTCACGTATAGCGGGAGGACCCGCACCGGGCAGGTCATCTCGGGCCAGATGGAAGCCGCCAGCCGCGACGTGGTGGTGGCCAAGCTCCGCTCGCAGCAGATCCTGGCCACCGCCGTCCGGGCCAAGGCCAAGGACATCGAGATCCGCATCCCCGGCTTCGGGGGCGGCGTAACCGACAAGGAGATCGCCATCTTCACCCGGCAGTTCGCCACCATGATCGACGCCGGGCTGCCCCTGGTGCAGTGCCTCGAGATCCTGGCCAGCCAGCAGGACAACAAGGCCTTCAAGAAGGTGCTCACCGAGATCCGGGCCAGCGTGGAGGGAGGCAGCACCTTCGCCGCGGCGCTCCGCAAGCATCCCCGCGTCTTCACCGACCTCTACACCAACATGGTGGAGGCCGGGGAGGCGGGCGGCATCCTGGACACCATCCTGAACCGCCTGGCCGCCTACATCGAGAAGGCCATCCAGCTCAAGAAGAGGGTCAAGTCGGCCCTGATCTACCCGACCACCATCGTCACCGTGGCCGTCGCGGTGGTGATCTTCCTCCTCATCTTCGTCATCCCCACGTTCAAGAGCATGTTCGAGGGATTCGGTGCGGCGCTGCCGCTGCCCACGCTGATCGTCCTGGGGGCCAGCAACTTCGTGCGCGCGTACTTCCTCTACATGATCGTCGTCGCCGTGGGCGCGGCGGTGGGCATCCGCATGTACTACAAGACGCAGGGCGGCCGCAAGACTATCGACCGGATCCTCCTGAGCCTCCCGGTCTTCGGGATCCTCATCCGCAAGGTGGCCGTGGCCAAGTTCACCCGGACGCTGGGGACCCTCATCTCCAGCGGCGTGGCCATCCTGGACGGCCTCGACATCACCGCGCGCACGGCCGGGAACAAGATCGTCGAGGAGGCGGTGATCAGGACTCGGGCCAGCATCTCCGAGGGGCGCACCATCGCCGACCCCCTCAAGGCGTCGGGCGTCTTCCCGCCCATGGTGGTGCAGATGATCGCCGTGGGCGAACAGACGGGGGCCCTGGACTCCATGCTCTCCAAGATCGCCGACTTCTACGACGAGGAAGTGGACGTGGCCGTCTCCAACCTGACCGCGCTCCTGGAACCCATGCTCATGATCTTCCTGGGCCTGGTGATCGGCGGGGTCGTCGTCGCCATGTACCTGCCCATCTTCAAACTGGTCTCCGTGGTGGGCAGGTAACGGCCCGCGACGAAGTGGCGGGGCCCGGCGTGCCGCGCGGCGAAATCCCGGAGGGCCCGACGGTCCAGGGGATCCGGTGGCTGATCGGGCTCCGGCTCCTCCTCTCCTTCATCTTCCTGGGATCGGCCACAGGGCTCCAAGTGCGGGGGGCCCTGGCCGTGGCCAGCGGTCCCCTCTTCGGACTCCTGACCGTCACCTTCGGCCTCAGCGTCCTGTACCTGCTCCTGCTCCCCCGCGTGCGGAACCTGCGCCGATTCGCCCAGGCCCAGCTTGGTCTCGACCTGCTGATCCAGACCGCCCTGGTCCAGTTCACCGGCGGCCTGGAGAGCGCCTTCAGCTTCATCTACATCTTCACCATCTACGCCGCGGCCGCCCTCCTGACGCGGCGGGATAGCCTCCTGGCCGCCTCGGCCGGCAGCATCCTGTACGGCGGCCTCATCAACCTCCACTACTACGGCCAACTGCTGGGGTGGGACGGCCTCGGCGGGCTGGGCCGCGGGCGCCCACCCAGCTACGCCGCCTTCCAGGTGTTCATCAACATCGTGGCCTTCTTCGCGGTGGCGATCCTCAGCAGCCACCTGGCAGACCGCCTCCGCGAGGCGGGGCAGCGCCTCCAGGAACGCACCCTCGACCTCCGGAACCTGCAGACCCTGCACCGCGACATTATCGCCAACATTCCCAGCGGCGTCATGACCCTGGACCTGACCGGCCGCATCATCTCCTTCAACGAAGCGGCCCAGCGGATCACCGGCTACCCGGCGGAGGCCCTCTGCGACCGGTCGTGGACGGAGAGCCCCTTCGCCATGCTCCCGGGCGTGGGCGCCTTCTTTCAGGCCCCCGAGGCCGCCACGCCGCAGCAAGCTATCATGGACAATATGCGGCGCCAGGACGGGCGCCTCATCCCCGTCGGCATCGGCCTCTCCCCCCTGCGGGATGAGGCGGGGAGCATCCTGGGGCTGGTGGTGATCTTCCAGGACCTTACGGAGCGCATGCGCCTGGAGGAGCACCTCCGGCAGACCGACCGGCTGGCGGCGGTGGGCCAGGTGGCCGCGGGCATCGCCCACGAGATCCGGAACCCCCTGGCCGCCATCAGCGGATGCGTCCAGCTCCTGCAGGACGAGGGGGCGGCCACGGCGCGCCACCGCCGCCTGCTGGACATCGTGTTGCGCGAGACCGAGCGCCTGAAGCTCATCACGGGCCAGTTCCTGGACTTCGCCCGGCCGAAGCAGGTCACCCCGCAGCCGTGCCTCCTGGGGCCGATTTTGGAGGAGGTGGTGGCCCTCCTGCGGCAGAGCCACGGGCATGCCGCGGCCACGACCATCACCCTGGAGGGCCTCGACCTGCGGGACCTGGCCGTCCTCGCCGATCCGGACCTCCTCAAGCAGATCTACTGGAACCTCTGCCTCAACGCCCTGGAGGCCATGCCGGGAGGCGGGCGCCTGGATATCCGGGCCAGTTGCCGGCGAGACCCGGAGGCATTCTGGGGCGTGGTGGAATTCGCCGATTCCGGCGGGGGCATCCCGCCCGATGCCCTGGCGCGCCTCTTCGACCCCTTTTTCACCACCAAGGAGGGGGGAACGGGGCTGGGCCTCTCCATCGCCCGCAAGATTGCCGAGAATCTCGGCGGCTCCATCACGGTGGACAACCGCCCGGGCGAGGGGGCGACGTTTCGTGTAGCCATCCCCCTTTCGGCGCTGCCCACGGCGGCGAGCCCGGCGGCGGCGCCGGCCGCGGCGGCGGGAGGATAGCGGATGCCCCGCGTGCTGGTGGTGGACGACGAGGCGGGCATGCGCGATTTCCTCGCCCTGCTCCTGGAGGGCGAGGGATTCGAGGTGGCCACGGCGGCCGACGGGGGC
>DASPOZ010000072.1:0-11382 GCA_035625755.1 Candidatus Sulfotelmatobacter sp. | reverse complement strand
TGCCGCCGGGCTTGCGGGCGGCCAGTGCCTGTTCGGCGGCCTCGGGGGGCATGACGCGGGAGAGGCCCACCAGCGCGCCCAGGGCCACCACGTTGGCGCCCAGCGGATTGCCCAGCACGCGTTGCGCGGTGGCGCCGAGGGGCAGCGCGTGGACGGCCAGGCCGTCGGTGACCGCGGGCCGCACACGGTCGGCATCCACCAGCAGGATGCCGCCCCGAACGAGCTGGGGAATGTATTGTTCGTACGCCTCCTGGGTCAGGGCCAGGAGCAGGTCCACGCTGTCGGCGTACGGGTAGTCTATTTCGCCATCGCTAACGATCACCTCGGCCTTACTCGCACCGCCTCGTGACTCGGGGCCGTAGGCCTGGGCGTGGGTGGCGTTCTTGCCGGCGGCCACCGCCGCCTCCGCCAGCAGCAGCCCGGCCAGGACGATGCCCTGGCCCCCCGCCCCGCCAGCCGCACCTGATACTGTGAGGCTCCGCCCGCGCTGCCCGCCGCCGCGCCGTCGCCGCGCTGCGCGCTCGCCGCCGGTCGCGCCGCCCGCGCCTCCCGGCGCGGCGTCTGCGTCGCCGCGCGGGCCGCGAGCTGCTCCGCGAACTCGGGCCGGGTCTCCTGGTGCAGCACGCCCGAGGCCAGCGAGGTCTGCAGCAGGTGCATGGAGGGGCTGGTTTCGAGGCCGCACACGAACTGCTTCTCGGCCAGCGGGTCGCTCACGCTGTCCATCTGGGCCCGCTGCGCGTGCAGCATCTCCGGCCCCCTGCCCAGGCTGTTGTAGCGGCCGAAGTACTCGGGGCAGTCGCTGAAGATCTCCACGAAGGAGAAGCCCTTGTGCTCCACGGCCCGGGCGATCAGGTCGTCCAGCTCCAGCGGCGTGGCGGTGAAGCCCCGGCCCACGAAGCTGGCCCCCGCCCCCAGGGCCAGCTTGCAGGCATCGAAGCTCGGCTCCACCGTGCCGTCCGGGTTCGTCTTGCTGAGGGCGCCCTCGGGCGTGGTGGGGGCACCCTGGCCGCCGGTCATGCCGTAGATGGCGTTGTTGAGCAGCAGGCAGGTGATGCCGATGTTGCGCCGGGCGGCGTGGATCAGGTGGTTGCCGCCGATGGCCAGGCCGTCGCCGTCGCCTGTGATCACGATGACGCGTAGGTCCGGGCGGGCCAGCTTGAGTCCGGTGGCGAACGTGAGGGGACGGCCGTGGGTCGTGTGGAGGGTACAGAAGTCGATGTAACCTACGATGCGGCTCGAACAGCCGATCCCCGAGACGAAGACCACTTCCTCGCGCCGGAGCCCGAGGCGGTGGATGGCCCGCAGGATGGCCTTCAGCACGATGCCGTGCCCGCAGCCCGGGCAGAGGATGTGCGGCATCATGTCCAGGCGCAGGTACTGCCTATACTCCAGTTCCGGCGGCGCGATCACGCCAGCGCCTCCTTTGCAGGCCGCTGAAAAAGGCCCATCTGCGGCGTTGGCGCGCTCGTGCCGCGCTGCGGCGTACCGACCGCGTACGCCTCGCGCGTCACGACGCGCGCCGCCTTGCATCTGGACCTTTTTGAGCGGCCTGCGAGAACGATTCCAGGTGCCGGAGGATCTCCTCCGGCGTCATGGGCTGGCCGTCGGCGCGCAGGCAGGCGGCCACCGGGGCTCCGCCCCGGGCGCACCGCTCCACCTCGTGGACCATCTGGCCCATGTTCATCTCCGCCACCACCAGGCCCCCCACGCGCCCGGCCAGGGCGCGTAGCTCCTCGTCCGGGAACGGCCAGAGCGTTCGCGGCCGGAAGAGGCCGGCCCGCACCCCCCGCGCCCGGGCGGCCGCCACCGCCCGCCGCGCCGCCCGCGCGCTGATGCCGAAGGCCACCACCGCCACGTCCGCGTCGTCCAGGGCCACAGCCTCGTACGAGACCACGTCGGCGCGATGCCGCCGGAGCTTATCGTGCAGCCGCTGCTGGAGGTCTGCGACGACGGCCGGGTTCTGCGTGGGATAGCCCCGCTCGTCGTGGGCCAGGCCGGTAACGTGGTAGAGGTAGCCGGAGCCGAAGTCGGCCAGTGCGGGCACCCCCGGCCCGTCGGCGGCGTAGGGGAGGTAGGCCTCGGGCGGGCAGGCGGGACGCGGGCGCTCCGCCACGGGCACCGCTCCCCGCGCCGGCAGCGCCACGCGCTCGCGCACGTGGCCGATGACCTCGTCGTAGAGCACGATCACCGGCGTGCGATAGCGCTCGGCCAGGCTGAAGGCGCGCACCGTCAGCTCGTACACCTCGCCCACCGAGGCGGGGGCCAGCACCACGATGGGATGGTCCCCGTGCGTGCCCCAGCGCGCCTGCATCACATCCCCCTGCGCGGGGCTGGTGGGCATCCCCGTGCTGGGGCCGACGCGCATCACGTCCACCACCACGCACGGGATCTCGGCGTAGGCCGCGTAGCCGATGTGCTCCTGCATTAGGGAGAAGCCGGGGCCGCTGGTGGCCGTCATGGCCTTCAGGCCGGCCAGGGAGGCCCCCAGGATCGCGCCCATGGAGGCGATCTCGTCCTCCATCTGCACGAACCGCCCCCCCAGGGGCGGCAGGGCGGCGGCCATCTGCTCCGCGATCTCGGACGAGGGCGTGATGGGGTAGCCGGCGTAGAAGCGGCACCCCGCGTCCAGCGCCGCCCGCGCGCAGGCCGCGTTCCCCTGGACCAGTTCAGGCGCCATGCCGCGGCCCCGATTGCGGATTGTGGATTGCGGATTGCGGAATTGGGGGGCTCGGGTTGGCGCCCTCGGCGCCGTGGTCGTGCACGGAGATGGCGAAGTCGGGGCAGAGCAGCTCGCACACCCGGCAGCCGGTGCAGGCCTCCGCCCGCACCACGGCTACCTTGTCCGCGGCGTTGATGGCCAGGACGCGCTCCGGGCACATCTGCACGCAGATGTTGCAACGGCCGCCCTTGCACCACCGCTCGATCACCTCCAGGCGGGGGGGGCGCGTGCGGGCGTTGCGCTCGTCGCCGTTGGGGGAGGCCGCCGCGCGGGCCGCCTGGGCGAAGGTGGCCTCCGGGTAGCGGAGCGCCCGGCCGGCCCGGAAGGCCTGCTCGTTGGCCGCCTGCGTCCCGCGGGGGACGTGCGCCCCCAGGGATTCGCGCCACGCCTCCTCCGGGAAGGGAAGGAGCGCCGCCAACACGCCCAGCAGGACGCTGTTGGCCGCTTTGGGGCTGCCCACATCGCGGGCGATGGCCGTGGCATCGCAGGCCCGCACGTCGCCCACCTGCTGCACCAGGAGGTCCACGGTCAGGGGCGGGTATCCCCAGTGCCCGCCGAGGCGATCCTGGCAGGCGCCGGGCGGCACCACGCGCTGGAGGTTCAGGATCAGGGGCGCCCCGGGCCGGAGGTACGGCAGGGCCCGCAGCCCCTCGTTCCACTCCAGGGCCACCACCACGTCCGCCCGGCCCACCTCGATGAGCGGCGAGAAGACCTGGGGGCCGAAGCGCAGGTGGGACGAGACGATCCCCCCGCGCTGTGACATGCCGTGCACCTCGCTCTGCTTCACGTCGTGCCCGGCGCGCAGGGCGGCGTCGGCCACGATGGCGCTGGCCAGCACCACGCCCTGCCCTCCCACCCCCGTCAGGAGGACGCTACCACAGTCGCCCATCACTTCTTCCGGCTCCAGCCGGGCAGCGGCACCATGGCGTGCGTGATGCAGAACTGGGCGCACACGGTGCAGCCGGTGCAGGTGACGGGATCGATCTGCACCTTGCGCCGCCCGTCGTACCACTCCCCCGTCCACGTGATGGAGGGGCAGCCCAGGTTCATGCAGGCTTGGCAGGCGATGCAGCGTTCCGCCACCACATGGTACGGGTGGTCCCGCACCTTCACCGGGGCCTCCACGCACGGGCGGTTGGTGATCACCACCGAGACGCCGGGGGCGGCCAGGGCCTGTTGCAGGGCCAGCGAGGTCTGGGCCACGTCGTACGGGTCCACCACCTTCACGAACTGGACGCCCAGCGCCCGGCAGAGGCCGGGCAGGTCCACCGCCGTCGCCGCATCCCCCCGGATGGTCCTGCCGCCGGCCGGGTGGCCCTGGCCGCCGGTCATGGCCGTGGTGCCGTTGTCCAGGATGAGGACCGTGAGCTTGGTGCCGTTGTGCACGGCGTCCGCCAGGGCCGGCAGCCCGGCGTGGAGGAAGGTGGAGTCGCCGATGGCGGCCACCACCGGCCCCGGCGCCCCGCCGGACCGAGCCATCCCGATGGCCATGCCGATGCTGGACCCCATGGCGACGCACGCATCCATGGCCGCCAGCGGCTCGGTGGCGGCCAATGTGTAGCAGCCGATGTCGCCGCTCACCACGGCGCCGAGCTGGCGCAGGGCAAGGAACGGCGTCACGTGCGAGCACCCGGGGCACAGCACGGGCGGCCGTTGGGCCGTGGGCGGGGCGGAAAGCGGCTCCGGCTCGCCCCCCGGCAGCCACCCGGCGCGCTGGAAGCCGAGGCGCACCAGGTCGGGGCTCAGCTCGCCCTCCCGCGGGAAGTAGGCCTTGCCCTCGACCGGCACCCCCGCGGCCCGCAACAGGTCCTCCAGGAACGGCTCCAGCTCCTCCACGACGAGGAGGCGCTCCACCTTCGCCGCGAACTCGCGGACCAGGCCCACCGGCAGCGGATGGCTGAAGCCCAGCTTGAGGACGCTGGCCTCGGGGAGCACCTCGCGCACGTAGTGGTAGGTGATGCCGCTGGTCACCACGCCGAAGGTCCGGTCGCGCAGTTCCACCCGGTTGATGGGGCTGTGCTCGGCCTCGGCGGCCAGGGCGGCCAGGCGATCCAGCGCCACCCGGTGGCGGGCGCGCGCGTACCCCGGCAGCATCACGAACTTGGGGCGGTTGCGCTCGAAGCCCGTGGTGGCCCCGGCCTGGATCTCGCCCAGCTCCACCATGCCCCGCGCGTGAGACACGCGGGTGGTGGTGCGCAGGAGCACGGGGACGTCGAAACGCTCGCTCAGTTCGAACCCCAGCGCGGTGAAATCGCGGGCCTCCCGGCTGTCCCCCGGCTCCAGGAGGGGGACGCCGGCGAAGCGGGCGAACAGGCGGTTGTCCTGCTCGTTCTGCGAGCTGTGCATGCCCGGGTCGTCGGCGCTCACGATCACGAGCCCGGCCCGCACGCCCGTGTAGGCGGCCGTCATGAATGTATCCGCGGCCACGTTGAGGCCGACGTGCTTCATGGTGGCCAGCGCCCGCGCCCCGCCCATGGCGGCGCCCAGCGCCACGTCCAGGGCCACCTTCTCGTTGGTGGCCCACTCCACGTACACCTGGCGGCCGGGATCGAGGCGCACCAGCGCCTCCAGGATCTCGGTGCTGGGCGTGCCGGGATACCCGGCCGCCACGCGCACCCCCCCCTCCCGCGCCCCGCGCGCGATGGCCTCGTTGCCGGAGAGCAGCACGGTACCGGGGCCCACCGGGCGCGCCGGGTGCGCCCCTTGGGCGGCCGCCGCGTCCGCCGCTTGGGCGGCCGGAGACTGCTCTTGCGTCTCGCGGGAAGATCCAGGCCCGATCACGGTATCCTCGCTTTCGTTCCCGGGATGGCTGCCACGCCGATGGGTGCTCCACCCTGCGCCGGACCGCGGGCCTTGCGCCGGATATCCAGAGCCACGACGGGGCTGGATTGGACTGCTCGGGTGATCCGCCGGAGGGCTGCGACGCTCGAGGTGGCGGCGGTACCTCCTCTCGGAGGTTATCGGCCACTATACGACCGGTGGGACCGAATGGCAAGAACCTTTTTCAGTTCAACTAGTTGCGCGTTCCTTTCGTTCCCGTTCCCGTACCCGTTCCCGTTCCCGATGAACCTGGAGGTTGGGCAGCAACCCCCTGTCCCGAACCCCCACAACCCGACGAAATAGCCGGGTACGGGAACGGGTACGGGAACGGGAACGAAGGCGCGGCCGACGCCGCGCCGGTCAGATCCCCAGGTACACCGTCCGGACCAGGTCCGAATCCAGGACTTCCCGGGCGGATCCCGCCAGGACCAGCCGGCCGCTCTCCAGGACGTAGGCGCGGTGGGAGACACTCAGGGCGAGCTGGACGTTCTGCTCGATGAACAGCACGGTGACGCCTGCCGCGCTGATCTGCCGGATGATCTCCAGGATCTGCTTTACCACCATGGGGCCCAGGCCCAGGAAGGGCTCATCGATCATCAGGAACTTGGGCCGGGACATGAGGCCGCGCGCGATGGCCAGCATCTGCTGCTCGCCCCCGCTGAGGCTCAGACCCTGCTGGGTGCGGCGCTCCTTGAGGATGGGGAACAGGCGGAAGACCCAGGCTAGGCTCTCCTCCCGGTGCGCCCGGGCCCGTTCCTGGTAGCTGCCCAGCAGCAGGTTCTTCTCCACGGAGAGGTAGGGGAAGACCCGGCGCTGCTCCAGCACGTGCGAGATGCCCCGCCCGACGATCTCGTGCGTGGGCAGCCCGGCGAGGGGCTCCCCGCAGAACTCCACGTGGCCCGCCTGGGGCCGCACGAGGCCCGAGACGGCGCTCACTAGGGTGGTCTTGCCCGCGCCGTTGGGCCCGAGGAGGCACACCACCTCGCCTTCGCGCACCTCGATGGAAACCCCCCAGAGGGCCTGGAAGTCCCCGTACTTCACCTCCAGGTCGTGCACCCGCAGCACGCTACGCCCCGCTATCGCAGGCTGCTGAAAAAGGCCCATCTGCGGCGTTGGCGCGCTCGCGCACTCCCTGCGGCGTACCCGGTGTACGCCTCAGTCGGCGCCTCGCGCGCCGCCTTGCACCTGGGCCTTTTTGAGCAGCCTGGCCCAAAACGGGCATCTCCGCTTCCTGCTAGGCCCCAGGACCGGCTCCCGCCGGGGTGGCGAAGGCCTCGCCAAGGTAGGCCTCGATCACGCGGCGGTCCTTGCCCACGGCCGAGGGGGGGCCGTCGGCGATGACCTTGCCCAGGTGGAGCGCCACGATCCGATCGGAGATGGACATGATCACCCGCATGTTGTGCTCGATCACCACAAGGGTCAGCCCCTGATCCCGCCGCAGGCGGGCGATGAGCTGCAGGAGGGTGGGGATGGTCCGCTGGTCCACTCCGCCCGTCACCTCGTCCAGCAAAAGCAGGCGCGGGCGGGTGGCCATGGCCCGCGCCAGCTCCAGGCGCTTCCGCTCGCCGGTGTTCAGGTGGCCGGCGTAGCGGTCCCCCTTGTCCGCCAGCTCCACGAACTCCAGGTAGCGCAGGGCCTCCTGCCGCGCGCCGGCCGGGTCCGCCCGGTGCTGCATGGCGGCCACCATCACGTTCTCCAGCACCGTCATGTTCCGGAAGGGGCGGAGCTTCTGGAACGTGCGCCCGATGCCCAGGCGGTTCACCTGGTCCGGCCGGCGCCCCACGAGCCGCTGCGTCTCGAACCACACGTCGCCTTCGTCTGGCGGATAATAGCCGGTGATCACCTCGAAGAGGGTGCTCTTGCCGGCGCCGTTGGGGCCGATGAGCCCCACGATCTCGCCGGGCTGCACGGCGAAGCTGATGTTGTGGTTCGCCACCACGCCCCCGAAACGCTTGGTGATCCCCTCCACCGCAAGCAGCGCCATCAGCGCCCCCGCCACCGCTGGACCATGCCCACGAGCCCCGCCGGCTGAAAGACCGCCACGCTGGTGAGGAGCGCGCCGTAGATGAGCAGGTCCACGGCCCCCCCGGTACCGCCGAACTGGATCCTGGTGAACTCCGAGAGCGGGATCAGGAGGGCCGCCCCCACCAGCGGCCCCCAGAGCGTCCCCGTGCCCCCCACCACCGCCAGCAGGCACACGAGGATGGAGAGGGAGAGCGGCAGGACGCTATCCGGGTCCAGGTAGAGCACGTACTGGGCGTAGAAGGTCCCGCCGGCCGCCACGAAGGCCGCGGAGATGGCGATGGCGATGAGCTTGTACTTGGTGATGGAGATCCCCACGCTCTGGGCCGCCGCGGGATCCTCCCGGATCGCCCGGAAGTAATATCCCAGGCGGGTTCGTTCGATCCGCCAACTCACCAGCATGCACAGGGCCAGGAGGCCCGCCATGATGTAGTAGTACGGGTACTTGCTCGCGTGGAACTGGAACGCCAGCAGGGAGTCCTTCCGGAGCGGCATGGTGAGGCCGCGGGCGCCGCCGATGAACTCCCAGTTGATGCCCACGGTCTGGACGATCTCGCCGATGGCGATGGTGGCGATGGCGAAGTAATGGCCCCGCAGACGGAAGCAGGGATAGCCGATGACCTGCGACAGCGCCACCGCGACCACGATGCCGGCCACCAGGCCGAGCCACGGGTTCCACCCCCATCGCATTTGCAGGACGGTGGACGTGTACGCGCCCGTGCCGAAGAAGACGGCGTGTCCCAGCGAGATCTGCCCGCAGTAGCCCGCCAGGATGTTCCAGGCCTGGGCCAGCATGGCGTAGAGGAAGATTTTGATCGCCACGTCACGGTGATAGGGGAGGCGGAAGACCCAGGGGAAGACGAGCACGGCCCCGAGCAGGGCCGCCAGCAGGACGGCCCCCCACCCCGGCCGCCGGGAAGCCGGAGCCTCGGCATCCGCGCGCTCGACGGGTCCCGTCGTCCCCGCCATCAAAACTTCCCGAAAAGGCCCTGGGGCCGAATGAGGACCACCGCCAGGTACACTGCGAACACGGCCGCGTACTTGAACGCCGGGGCGATCAGCAGGCCGCTCAGCACCTCGATGAGCCCGATCAGCAGGCCCGCCACCAGCGAGCCCGGGATGCTCCCGAACCCGCCCAGCGCCACCGTCACATAGGCCATGAGGGCGAAGAGCCAGCCGACGTACGGGAACACGTAAAAGAAGCTGGCCAGGAAGGCCCCGGCCACCCCCACGCAGGCGGCCCCGATCCCCCACCCGAGGGCAAACATCCGCTCTGTGTTGATCCCCATCAGGGCCGCCGCCTCGCGGTCCTGGGCCGTGGCCTCCAGGGCCGCCCCCGTCTCCGTCTTGGTGATAAACAGGTAGAGGAGCCCGAAGGCCACCAGGCACGCCCCGCTGGCCACCACCTGGGGCAGCCCCACCGAAACCCCCAGGATACGCACCGGCCCCTGGATCCACGCCCGGCCCACCTGGCGGAAGTCCGGCGTCCAGAGGAACTGGGCGGCGGCCCGAAGGAAGATGCCCAGGCCGAACGTCGCGAAGATCTGGGCCAGCATGGGGCCGCCCAGGATGCGCCGGATGATGCCCTTGTGGGTCAGCCAGCCCAGGAGGAACAGGGCCGCCGCGGAGATCGGCACGCTGAGGAGGGGATCGAGGGCAAACAGGGCGTACATCCAGAAGGTGGTGTACATCCCGAGCATCAGGAATTCGCCGTGGGCGAAGTTCACGATCTCCATCAGGCCGAAGATCAGGCTCAGGCCCGCGGCGATGAGGGCATACAGGCACCCCATGAGGAGGCCGTTGAGGACCCCCTGGAGCAGCACGTCAGCCGAAGGGACGTTGAACATCCCCATTCCCCCTGGGTTCCGTTCCCGATCCCGCTCGTGTCCCCGAAGGAGGCGCGAACGCAGGACGGGTCTGCCCCGGCACCGACACGGCACGCACTCGCCCCCGGGCAGGAAGGGCGGAGGCGCCGGAGGGAGAGCACGGGGCACCCGCCGCCGCGCGGGTGCCCCGCCCCCGCTATCTCCGCTGGGTCCAGGCCGGGATCGGGTAGATAACGTCCTTCGTGGCCAGGTCGAACGGATAGATCGTATGGTAGGAGCCGCCCTGCAGTTGCTGCAGGATGGCCCGCACGCCGATATTCTGGCCCTTGTCGTCGAACCGCACGCTGGTCCACGGCATGATGAGCTGGTCGGCCGGGATGTTGGTCTCCCGCAGGGCCTTCTGGATGGCGGCAGGCTCGGTGGATCCGGCGCGGTTGATGGCGTCCACCAGCGTCATGAACCCTGTGAACGCCCGGGCCGATACGTCGGCCATGTCCCGCCCGCCGCTCAGCTTCTTGAACATCTCGTTGATGGGCGGGATGAGGGGCTTCTTGGCGGCCAGGTCCAGGGCGAAGGGCGCCCGGGTGATGGCCCCCTCCGCCTCCTTGCCGATCTCGGACACGAACTTGGGGTCCGTGTACCCGGCGTCCTGGGCGATGATCAGCTTGGGGTTGTAGTCCAGGTTGCGGGCCGTGCGCGTGAGCAGGATCGCATCGGTGGTGTAGATGCTGGGCAGCAAGACGTCGGCGTTGGCCCCCTTCAGGCGACCAACCTCGGCGTCCAGGCTGGTGGTGCCCGTGCGGAAGGGGATGCGGGCCACCACCTGGTAGCCGTACTTCTTGGCCAGCTCCTCCTGCACCTTGGCGCTGTCCGTGCCGAAGGTCGTATCCTCGTTCAGGATGACCACGCTCTTGAACTTCAGGCCCCGCTTCTTCTCGAAGTCCTGCATGAAATCGAACATCACCTGGCTGAAGTGGCCGTCGTGGGGGCTGGTGCGGAAGAACCACTTGAAGCCGCGCTCGGTGAGGGCCGGCGAGGACGAGTCCGCGTTCAGGAACGGGATGCCCATCCGCTCGGCCACCTGGCTGGCGGTGTTGGTCACGCTGGAAAAGTAGGCGCCCAGGAGGGCGTGCACCTTCTCCTGCGTGATCAATCGCTCCGCCTCGGCCAGGCCCAGGTCCGGCTTGCCCTGGTGATCCACCAGCACGAACCGCACCTTGGCCCCGCCCAGCCGCGGCAAGCCCTTGGTCTTGGCCAGGGGCAGGTTGAGATTGGCGCCGTTGTTGATGATGTCCACCGCCACCTTCATGACGTTGTTCGCGTCGATGCCGATCTGCGCCGACGGGCCCGTCATCGGATACAGCACCCCGATGACGACTTCGGTGGTCGCCGCCGGGGCGCCCCCGGCCAGGGCCAGCACGGCCCCGACCGCCAGGAACAAAGCCCCAGACCACGTTCTGCACTTTCGCCTGCTCATGATCGCCTCCCCCCTAACAGGTTGCTGAAAAACCCGCTCTTCCGCAGGCTGCTCAAAAGGGCCCATGTGCAAGGCGGCGCGCGATGCGAGGTGCGAGGCGTACTGAGGCCGTACGTCGCAGCGCCGCGCGAGCGCGCCAACGCCGCAGATGGGCCCTTTTCAGCAGCCTGCTAGGCGTCCGCGTCCACGCCCCCACAGGGCGCACCGTCCGAACGCCCTCCGCGGACAATGGCCCCACTCCCCTTCCCGGCCCGGGGAACGACCGGGCCGGAGCGCCACGCCACACCATGTGGCTGGATTGGGCTGCTGGAATGATCCGCCGGGAGATCGCGGTTCGCAGAAAAGCGGCGGGCCTCGTCTCGGAGGTCTGAGATCAATATACGGCCGGAGGCGTGGGGAGGGCAAGACCTTCTTGTCCCCGGCCCCCGCCCACCGCAGGGCAGCTACCTGTCGGCGGAAGCCTTCTGAGCGGTGGGCTCCCGCCCGGCCGATCCCGGGGGGGTGGAAAGGTCGAGGAG
>DASPOZ010000071.1:0-7351 GCA_035625755.1 Candidatus Sulfotelmatobacter sp. | reverse complement strand
TGGATCCCGCTGTACCTCATGTACGAGGTGAGCATCTGGGTCGTGCGCCTGTTCGGCGTGAAGCGGGAAGCCGGAGCAGCGGCCCCGGGGTGACGGCTGCGCGCCCCCGCTGCGGTCGCTCGCTGCCGGGCGGCGGCCGAGCCTTTCGCCATGGGGCGAAACACGGGGGTCTGGCTGGCGTGGCTCTTGCGGCTGCGGGGCGCCGTACACTTCATCCCGCCTGGGCATCGGCCCCTCAGAGTGCTCCCGGGACATCAATTGCGGACGGGTCAGCGAAAGTCGAGGGGCCATCGCTCGATCACCCCCGATCCCACAAAGGCACCCGTTACCCTCCCGGCCCCTCCACCCTCGCCTCGTTCCCGCTTCCCTGCTATACTCCGGCCAGCCACCCTGGAGTCTGAATGGCATGACCGAACAGCGTCCCGACCCCGATGCCCTCCTGGCCCGCGTGCAGGAGGAGGAGGCCCGCAAGGCGGCGGGGAGGCTCAAGGTCTTCTTCGGCGCGGCCGCGGGGGTGGGCAAGACCTACGCCATGCTCGAAGCCGCGCGCCGGCAGCGGGCCGAGGGCGTTGAAGTCGTCATCGGCTGGGTCGAGACGCACGGGCGGGCGGAGACCGCGGCGCTGCTCGAAGGGCTCGAGATTCTTCCCCCGCAGCAGGTGCAGTACCGCGGCGCCTCGCTGAAGGAGTTCGACCTCGATGGGGCGCTGGCCCGCCATCCCGCCCTCATCCTCGTGGATGAACTGGCCCACACCAACGCGCCGGGCGCCCGCCACGCCAAACGCTGGCAGGACGTGATGGAGCTGCTGGACGCGGGCATCAACGTGTACACCACCCTGAACGTCCAGCACCTCGAAAGCGTCAACGACCTGGTGGCCAAGATCACCGCCGTCTCCGTCCGCGAGACCCTGCCCGATTCCGTGCTCGACCGGGCGGACGAGGTCGAGCTGGTTGACCTGCCGCCCGACGACCTCCTGCGGCGCCTCAAGGAAGGGAAGGTCTACATCCCCGAGCTGGCGCAGGAGGCCGTGCAGAACTTCTTCCGCAAGGGAAACCTCATCGCCCTGCGCGAGCTCGCGCTGCGCCATACCGCCGATCGCGTGGACGCGCAGATGCGCCAGTACATGCGCGACCAGGCCATCGGCAGGACCTGGCCCATCGCCGAGCGCCTGCTGGTATGCATCGGGCCCAATCCCGCCTCCGCGCGCCTGGTCCGCACGGGCAAGCGGATGGCCACGGCGCTGGGGGCCCCATGGACCGTCGCCTACGTGGAGACGCCCGCCCACGCCCGACTTTCGGAGGAGGACCGGGCGCAGGTCGTGGACACCCTGCGCCTCGCCGAGGCGTTGGGCGCCGACACGGTGACCCTCACGGGCCAGCGCATGAGCGAGGAGATCCTGGCGTACGCGCGCCAGCGCAACGTCAGCCGGATCGTCATCGGAAAGCCGCGCAGCCCGCTCTGGAGGAGGATACTCTTCGGCTCCATCGTGGATGCCCTGATCCGGGGCAGCGGCGAGATCGACATCGCCGTGATCAGCGGGGATCAGGCCGAGCCGACCCCGCTCCCCAGACGGGCGCCCCCCCAGGAGGTGGATTGGCCCGCCTACGGGCGGGCGGCGGGGGCCGTTTTGGCCTGCACCGGGGTCGCCTGGTTCGCCTTCCCGCACTTCGAGCTGGCCAACCTCATCATGGTGTACCTCCTGGGGGTGTTGTTCGTCGCCACGCACTACGGGCGGGGCCCTTCTATCCTGGCATCGGTCCTGAGCGTGGCCGCCTTCGACTTCTTCTTCGTCCCCCCCTACTTCACCTTCGCCGTGTCCGACTACCAGTATCTGGTCACCTTCGCCGTGATGCTCACCGTCGCCCTCGTCATCAGCGGGCTCACCGTACGCATCCGGGACCAGGCGGAATCGGCGCGGCAGCGCGAGCGGCGGACGGCGGCCCTCTACGGCATGAGCCGGGAGCTGGCCAGCACGCGGGGGGTCGATCATCTGCTGGACGCGGCGGTCCGGCACATCGCGGAGGTCTTCGGCGGCGGCGTGGCGGTGCTCCTTCCCGACGGCACCGGGCGCCTGGAGGTGCGGAGCCGGATCCCCGCAGGCTTCGAATTGAACGGCAACGAGTTCGCGGTGAGCCAGTGGGTCTACGAGCACGGCCAGATGGCCGGCCGCGGCACCGCAACGCTCCCGGGGGCCCACGCCATCTATCTGCCTCTGCTCGCCTCACGGGGAACGGTGGGCGTCCTGGGGATCCGGCCGGACGACCCCGACGCGCTGAAGGCGCCCGAACAGCTCCACCAACTGGAGACCTTCGCCAACCAGACCGCCCTGGCCGTGGAACGGGCGAAGGTATCCGAGGAGGCGCACGAGGCGGCCATGCGGGTGGAGGCGGAGCGCCTGCGGAGCTCCCTGCTCGGCTCCATCTCGCACGACCTGCGCACGCCGCTCGCCGCCATCACCGGGGCGGCCACCAGCCTGCTGGACGATGGGGACCGGTTCAGTTCCTCCACGCAGCGGGAGCTGTTGCAGGCGATCCAGGAGGAGAGCGAGTACCTCACGCGGCTCGTGCACAACGTCCTACAGATGACCCGGCTGGAATCCGCCCCGGTCGACCTGCACCGGGAATGGCATTCGCTGGAGGAGATCGTCGGCGCGGCGCTCGCCCGCTGCGAGCGGGCGCTCGGGGATCGCCCCGTCCAAACGGACCTGCCGCAGGACCTCCCGCTTGTCTTCGTGGACGACGTGCTGGTCGAGCAGGTGCTGATCAATCTCCTCGATAACGTCTCCAAGTACACCCCGCCCGGGAGCCCCGTCGAGATCTCGGCGCGGGCGTCGGCCAGGGCCGTGGAGGTCCGGGTGGCGGACAGGGGGCCGGGGTTCTCGCCGGGCGCCGAGACCCGGCTCTTCGAGAAATTCTACCGGGTGAAGACCGGAGGCCCGCGGGGCGTGGGGTTGGGCCTGGCGATCTGCCGCGCCATCCTTACGGCGCACGACGGCCAGATCTGGGCGCAGAACCGGCCCGGAGGCGGCGCGCTCTTCGGCTTCACGCTTCCCTTGCAGGAGAAGCAGCCGGAGGTTCACACCGCCGATGGCTGATGGCGCGGCCGCAGGGTCAGCCTCGCCCGATCAGGGGGGCGGCGCCGGTCCCGCGCGGGGGCCCGTGGTGGTGGTCATCGAGGACGACCCGCAGATCCGGCGCTTCCTTCGCCCGGCGCTGACGAGCCACGGCTTCCGGGTGACGGAGGCCGCCAACGCGGAAGACGGCCTGCGCGAGACGGCTTCCCGGCCGCCGGACCTGATCATCCTGGACCTGGGCCTGCCGGACCTGGACGGGCTGGATGTGATCCGCCGCCTGCGGGAGTGGACCCAGGTGCCCATCATCGTGCTCTCGGCGCGCGGCCAGGAGCAGGACAAGGTCTCCGCCCTCGAGGCCGGCGCCGACGACTACCTCACCAAGCCCTTCAGCATCGGCGAGCTGCTGGCCCGGATCCGCGTGGCCCTCCGGCATGCCGAGCGGGCGGCGGCGCAGCCGTCCGAGCCGGCCTTCGCCCTGGGCGATCTGCGCGTGGACCTGGCGGCCAGGCGCGTGTTCGTGGCGGACCGGGAGATCCACCTCACCCCCATCGAATACAAGCTGCTGACGACGCTCGTCCGCCACGCCGGCAAGGTGGTCACCCACGGCCAGCTCCTCCGGGAGGTGTGGGGGCCGAAGCAGGAGGGCCAATCCCATTACGTCCGCGTGTACATGACCCACCTGCGCCACAAGATCGAGGCCGAGCCCGCCCAACCCCGCTACCTGATCACCGAGCCCGGCGTGGGCTACCGCCTCAAGGTCGATTGAGCGGGCCGGCGACCCAGCCCGCCTCCCACCGAGGCCGCGATTAAAAGTCTTCCCCCATGGCATCCAGATCGTCCAGCCCCAGGATCGGCCCGTACATGACGCTTCGCCGGTCCCGGCTTTGCGGCAGGCGGAAATACATGATCCCGATGCTCTTGGAGACCATCTTCTGCACGCGCCGCTGCAGCACATCGGCTTCGGGCTCCATGCGAACGGGGATCCCATACCTTTCAAGGACGGCCTGGATGATCTGGAGGGCCGGCGGCCCCGGATAATAGGGGAACAGCTTGGGGTCCATGCGAGCGATGGAGATGACGGCAAAGCGGCCCTCCTCGCGCTGAACGAACGCCCATCGCCAGTTGGGCACCCCGCGGATATACATATCGTAGGCGGTGAAGCCTATGAGGATGGCCTCGGGATCACTCGCCAGGTCCGGCCGGCTGCGCTTCATCAAGGCGATGATCTCCTCGGCAACCACTTGGCGTCGATCCTCGTCAACCACGGACCTGTCCAACGGAACCGCCGATAGTGCCCCGATGCTCAGCCCGTATTTCTCCCGGTAGTGGACGCTCAGCTTCTGCAGGATCTCGGGCGGGAAATCACTCAACGGCTCGAAGTACAGTCTTCCGCTTCCCCGCAGCGCCGGTCGCGGGCCTTGATCGGGCCCGCAGGAAAGCAGAAACAGCAGGGCCGCGGCGACGAGGGGCAGGAGCAACAAGACCCGCCCCGCTGGCCCTTGCGAGAGATCCCGCCGGGGCGCCCGCCCTTGGAAGGGGCCGGGGCCAACGCCCATGGCCCTCGCCTCACCCTCACCGCGTGCTCCCGGGCCCACGGCCACCTGCCACCCTCCCGCCGCCGCCACGCACCGAAGGATCAATAGCCGGCGAACTTCTCGAGGCGCATGTCGGCGCCGGGGACGCCGGCGTCGGTGAGCATCTTGCGCATGGCATCCACCAGGGCCGGCGGCCCGACGATGTAATAGATGGGCCCCGTCAGGTTGCCGAGGTATTTCGCCAGCATGTCCTGCTTGATGTAGCCGGTCTCGCCCGCCCACGCGCGCCTGGACTTCGCCATGTCGGTCATCGTGCCGATGAACCGATAGTTGCCGTTGGCGCGCTCGAGCCCCTGGAGTTCATCGAGGAACGCGGCGTCCTCGGGCCGGCGGTTAGAGTAGAACAGGAACAGCCGGTGGGGGGTGCGGTCCCGGGCGGCCTGCACGACGATGCTGCGGAACGGCGTGATGCCTATCCCACCCGCCAGGAAGGCGGCCGGCCGGCCCGGGTCATCGTGCAGCACCATCCGGCCGGATGCGCCGGTCACCATCACGGGGCAGCCCATGGGCGCCGCCTTCAGCACGCGCTTGAAGGCAGTATCGCGCATCCGGGTGGCGAAGACGAGGTCCGGCTCCGACGGTGCGCTGGCGATGGAGAAGGTCCGGTCGTCCCCCTCGTCGTCCGTCTCCGACGGCTCGACCAAGCTCACGTTCACGAACTGACCGGCCTTGAAGTCGAAGCCCGGGGGCCTCTCGAAGTGAAAGGCCATGGTGCCCTCGGCCACCTCGGCCCGGCTCCTGAGTCTCACCTGGTACGTCGCCATCGTCGGTGGCCTCTTCGCGATGGAGGCGGGCCCGCCCGCGCATTGGAGCTCGAAACGCGGATTACCCCCTGGCAGAACGGAGGGAGCCGAGGGCCTTGGCGATGCCGGCGGCCACGGCGGGCATGTTCTCGGGGGGGACGCGGAGGGTGAAACGCAGGTGGGCCTCGCCGCACGCCCCGAACTCGGTGCCGGCCGTGGCCGCGATGCCGCCCACCTCCAGCAGGAGCTCGGCCAGGCGGGCGGCGGGCACACCGGGCACGTCGAAGCGGGGGAACATGTAAAAGGCGCCCCCCGGGGCGGCCACGTGGACGCCGGGCACGTCCCCCACCGCCCGCAGGAACGCATCCCGACGCTTCAGGTATTCGGCCTGCATCGCCGCCACGCACTCCTGCGGGCCGCTGAGGGCGGCCACCCCCGCCGCCTGGATGAAGGGCGCCACGCAGTAGATGGAGTGCTCCTGCGCCTTCCGGAGCGGCCGGACCAAACCGGCCGGCCCCGCCACGTATCCCAGGCGCCAGCCGGTCATGGCGTAGGTCTTGGAGAAGCCGTTCACCGTCAGGGTGCGATCCGCCAGATCGGGGCGCGCCCCGAAGCTCCGGTGGCCCGCGCCGGGGAAGAGGATGCGTTCGTAGATCTCATCGGAGATCACCAGGAGGTCGCGCTCGGAGGCCAGCGCCGCCACGGCCTCGATCTCTTCCTGGTCCAGCACGTGGCCCGTGGGATTCACCGGGTGGTTCACGATGATGGCCCGCGTCCTCGTCGAGGCGGCCCGGCGCAGCGCCTCGGCCCGCAGGCGGAAGCCCTCCTCCGGCAGCGTGGGCACGGGCACGGCCACGCCCTCGGCCAGACGGATCATGGCCGAGTAGGACACCCACGCCGGGTCCTGCACCAGCACCTCGTCTCCCGGGTCCAGGTGCCCCAGCAGGGCCAGTAGGATGGCGTACTTCGCCCCGGGCGTCACGATCACGCCGTCGCCCGGGGAGACGCGCACGCCGTTCTCGCGCTCCAGCTTGGCCGCGATGGCCTCCCGCAGCGGCTCGATGCCCAGGCTGTTCACGTAGTGGGTGGCCCCGCCGCGCAGGGAGCGCACGGCGGCCTCCACGATGTGTTCCGGCGTGGCGAAGTCCGGATCGCCGCCCCCCATGTTGATGACGGTCACGCCCCGCGCCGCCAGGTCCCGCACCTTCTGGGTCACGGCCACGGTGCCCGACGGCGCGATGGCGTTCACCCGCGCCGCGCCCTGCCACCGCGTCACCACCTCCTCCGCGCGCTTCGCCACGATTCAGCCCTGGCAGGCTGCTGAAAAAGGCCCATCTGCGGCGTTGGCGCGCTCGCGCGGCGCTGCAACGTACGGCCCCAGTACGCCTCGCGCCTCGCACCGCGCGCCGCCTTGCATCTGGACCTTTTTGAGCAGCCTGGGTAAAGGAGAATTTCTCAGCATCCTGCTAGTCTCCTGTCTCAGACATTCGCAGTATTATTTCTCCGTTCGTGCTGAGCCCGTCGAAGCACGAAGGCCGCGAGATCTCGCCCTTCGACAAGCCTGTCCTGAGCGAAGCCGAAGGGCTCAGGGCGAACGGAAGTTAATTGGCGGGCTTTTCGCTCAGGACACTAGGACTTAGCAGTCAGCCGCCGCAGCCGGCGGCCGACGGCCTGGGGGCCAGGGCATCGAGCACGGCGGCGATGTCGGCCGGTTCCTCGCCACCGAAGTGTTCCCGCAGCCTCAGGGCCGCGAGCTGCTGGAGCTTCTTGCGGGTGGCCCGGGTCATCGTGTCCGCGCTGCCCAGCTTCCTCAGCAGCGTCAGGACCTCGGCCATCTCGTAGGCCCGCCGCTCGGCGTGCACGGCCGTGCCGCACACGAAACGCCGGATGTGAACAGGGAAGGGGTGCTCCTCCATGTATCCCCCGATGTCCTCGGCCAT
>DASPOZ010000070.1:0-8026 GCA_035625755.1 Candidatus Sulfotelmatobacter sp. | reverse complement strand
CCCGGAGGCAAAGCGGCATGCCGCATGAGGGACCCGCCGAAGGTGGGCCGGAGGCGGCAGCGTGCATCCCGGCCCCGCAGCGCGCGGCACCGGGAGGGGCACTGGGGCCACACCGTCCTCAGCGCGGTGCGCGGGGATGTCCATCCTGCGGCGCGTACAGCGCCGCGAAGTACTCCCGGACCATCCGTTCGGCCGAGAAGCGCTCCGCGCCCATGCGGACCGAGGCGCGCATCATGCGGGCCCAGCGGGGCGGGTCCGCGTAGGCGGGGAGCACGGCCCGCTCGAGGGTATCGAAGAGGGCGTCGCGGTCGCGGCGGTCCGCCTCGGGTTCCGCGGCGTCCGCGCCGTTGCCGATGGCCCAGCCGGTCACGCCGTGCTCGCACCCCTCGGGCCACCACCCGTCCAGCACGGAGAGGTTCAGCACGCCGTTCATGGCCGCCTTCATGCCGGAGGTGCCGCTGGCCTCCAGGGGCCGCCGCGGGCTGTTGAGCCACACGTCGCACCCCCGCGTCAGCAGCCGCCCCAGCCCCATGTCGTAGTTCTCCAGGAAGACGATGGACTCGGGCCACCGCCGGATGGTGCCGACCAGGTGGGCGATGATGGCCTTGCCGGTGTCGTCGGCGGGATGGGCCTTGCCCGAGAAGACGAGCTGGACGCGCCCCCCCCGTAGCAGCCGCGCCAGCCGATCGGGGTCCCGGAGCACCAGGTCGGGCCGCTTGTACGTGGCGGCCCGCCGGGCGAAACCGATGGTGAGGATGTCGCCCCGGAGGCGGATCCCCGTGAGGGCCTCCACCGCCGCCAGGAGGTCCGCCTTCAGGGCGCGATGCGCCGCCAGGAGGGCCCCGTCGGTGGCGAGGGCGGGCGGGATGCGCGGATCCTGCCACGTGCCCACGTGCACCCCGTTGGTGATGGAGGTGATGGGCGCGGCGCCCGCCACGTGGGCCCACATGGCGCGCGCCGTCTCGCCATGCAGCTGCGACACCGCGTTGGCCGCCCGCGCCAGGCGGAGGCCCGCCACGGTCATGTTGAAGGGGTCGCCGCCGATGGCGCGCATCTCGCTGGCCACCAGGTCGCAGGTGGCCCCCAGCCGCCGCAGGTCCTCCAGCGGATGCACCTCGTTCCCGGCCGGCACGGGGGTGTGGGTGGTGAAGACGATCTGCCGGCGCACGGCGCGCCACGCATCCTCGAACTCGGCGCCGGCCTCCATCCGGTCTGCGATCAGCTCGAGGCCGGCGAAGACGGCGTGGCCCTCGTTGAAGTGATAGGTGTCCACGGGCAGGCGGAGCGCCCGCAGCGCCCGGACGCCGCCGATGCCCAGGAGCATCTCCTGGGCGATACGGCAGTCCGGGCCCGTGTCGTAGAGGCGGCGGGTGATCCAGCGGTCGCGCGCGTCCACCGGCTCCAGGAGGTACAGCGGGGCGATGGGGTAACGCGCCACGCGCCAGACGGCGCACTCGACCTCGCGGGGGCCCACGCGGACGCGCACGCGCGCACCCGTATCCTCCAGGACGTCGGAATGGTGGTCCCGCCATTCGTCCACCGGGTAACCGTCCGGGCCGATGCGCTGGATGGTGTAGCCCTGTGCCCAGCGGAGCCCGATGCCCACCACCGGGAGCCCCAGGTCGCCGGACGATTTCATGAAGTCCCCGGCGAGGATGCCGAGGCCCCCGGCGTACGAGTGGAACTCCTCGTGCAGGCCGTACTCCATGGAGAAATACGCAACCCTCGGGTGCGGCACGGGATTCATCTCAGGACCCCCGGCCCGGCCTGGAGCGCCCTCCGCCGCGAGGGAGGTCACGCCGTGCGCCCATCGATACTTCCTTCGAACCTTCCGGGTCTCTGCCCGCCCCGTCCTCCTGACGGGCGGGCCACCTCCCCCCCGGTCCCGGCCCAGCGGACATCAGACGATGGCCTCCTCGAGGATGGGCCTGCCCTCGCGGAAGCGCGACGGGCGCAGGGGCGTGAGGTCCAGGGTGGTGTAGCGGCCGTGGAGCAGCAGCTCGGCGATGCCCCGGCCCGCCGCGGGCGCCTGCTGGAAGCCATGGCCCGAGAAGCCGTTGATACAGTAGAAGCCCTCCAGGTCCGGATGGACGCCGATGAGGGCGTTGTGGTCCAGGGGGTTTTCGTCGTACAGCCCCGCCCACCCACGCTCCAGGCGGAACTGCTCGCAGGGAGGGAAGCGGTGCGCCAGCGGCCGCCAGAGCGCCTTCTCGAACACGTCGCGCTGCCAGGAGAAGTCGAACTCATGGGGGTCGGAGTCGAAGGACTTGCCGCAGAGGATCCGCCCGCCCGCCTCGGACCGGAAGTAGAGCCCGTCCTGGGCGACCACCAGCGGCAGTTCGTAGCCCAGGCGGCGCGCCGGCCTGCCCACGTACACCTGCCGCCGGACGGGGCCCACGGGCAGGTCCACGCCGGCCAGCCCCGCCATGCGCCCCGCCCACGCGCCGGCGGCGTTCACCACGGCGCCGGCCCCCACCCTTCCCACGCCGCGCAGGGTGACGCCGCCCACGCGCCCGCCCGCCGCGGCGATCCCCACCACCTCGTCCTCCACGTAGCTCGCCCCCAGCGCCCGGGCCTTGCGGGCGAGGCCCTGCATCACCCCGGAGGGGTCCACCCAGCCGTCGCGGGGGCCGAACGTGGCGCCCACGACTCCCTCCAGGTTGAGGTCCGGAACCAGCCCGAGGATCTCCCTCCCCTCCAGCACCTGCACCTCCGCGCCCCAGGCCCGCTGCCGCCCGGCCCGGGCCCGCAGGCCCGGCCAGGCCGCCGCATCCGCCAGGAACAGGTAGCCGCGCCGGCGGAACGCGATGTCGGGCCGCTCGTCGCCCACGGCCATGAGGTCGGCGAAGCGCTCGTAGAACTCCACGGCATGGCGGGCGATGCGGACGTTGATCTCGGCCCCGAACTGCTGGCGGATGCCGCCCACGCTGAGGGCGCTGGAGGCCTGCCGGTAGGCCAGGTCGCGCTCCGCCACCAGCACGCGGCCGCGGAACCCGCCCGCCAGCAGGTGGTAGGCCACGGAGGATCCCATGACCCCGCCGCCCACGATCACCACGTCCGCCGTAGCCCCCGGCATGCGGCCAGGGCCCTCTACCGCTCCACGTGGTACGGCACGTTCAGGACCACGGTGCCCTTGCGGAAGAGGAAGGCGGCCTTGATGAGGAGGGCGCTCTGGTTGTGCAGCAGGTGGTGCCACCAGTGGCCGGGGACGAATTCGGGGATCACCAGGGTGATGTAGTCCGCCCCGGTCTTCTGCTGCAGGTCGTCGATATACTCCCGCAGCGGCTGGATGAGGGACCGGAAGGGGGACTCCAGGACCGTCAGGGGGAAGTCGCCTGCCCAGAGCGCCCACCGCGCCTGCAGGGCCTCCGCCGCCTTTGCATCCACGGCGACGTGGACGGCCCCCACCTCGGCCCCGAAGGACCGGGCGTAGATCAAGGCGTTGACGGTCCCGCGGTCGATCCCGCCCACCAGGACCACCACCCGCTGCGTCACCCGTTCCGGCAGCGCGAACTGCCGCAACTGCATCGCCCCGCTGGTCTCCTCGTAATGGCGGTGGACCCTCCGGAAGACCAGCACCCCGGCGGGGATCAGGAGCACCACGATCCATGCCCCCTGGGTGAACTTCGTCGCGGCGATGACGACGAGGGCCACGGCGGTGAGGCAGGCACCCACACCGTTCAGCAAGGCGCGGTGCGTCCACCCGTCGCCCCGCAGACGGACCCAATGCACCACCATCCCGGTCTGCGACAGGGTGAACGCCAGGAACACCCCGACGGCGTAGAGGGGGATCAGGAGGTGCGTCTTCCCGTGAAAGACGATGAGGAGCAGGGACGACAGGCTGACCAGCACCAGGACCCCGTTGGAGAAGACCAGCCGGTCCCCTTGGTTGGCGAACTGCCGCGGCATGAACCGGTCCCGCGCCAGGAAGGAGGAGAGCCGCGGGAAGTCCGCGTACGCGGTATTGGCGGCCAGCAGCAGGATCATCGCCGTGGTGGCCTGCACGGCGTAGTAGAAGGGCCCGCCGCCGAACACCTCGCGGGCCACCTGGCTGAGCACCGTCTCGTCTTCTTTGGGCCACGCCTCGAAGCCGAAGGCCAGCAGCGTGATGCCGGCGAACATGGTGTACAGGAGCGTCCGCTCCAAGCGCATGGTCCTCGCCGCGTTGTCGGCCTCGGGGGGCCGGAACGCCTGCACGCCGTTGGAGACGGCCTCGATGCCGGTGAGGGCGGTGCACCCGCCCGAGAAGGCGCGGAGGATCTGGAACATGCCCACGCTGCCTACCAGCTTCCCCAGATCCGTGCCCACGCCGAACCCGGCCAGGGGGTTTACGGGCGGGTGCCAGTCGCCCTGGAACACCCGCACCAGCCCCACGGCGAGCAGCAGGAAGATGGCCCCGATGAAGCCGTAGGTGGGCACGGAGAAGACGGCGCCCGACTCGCGCACGCCCCGCAGGTTCACGATGGCGATCAGCCACACGGCGATCAGGGCCAGCCCCATCTCGTGCCCCCGCAGCCAGGGGATGGCCGAGGTGATGGCGGCCACGCCGGCCGCGGCGCTCACCGCCACCGTGAGCACGTAATCGATGAGCAGGGCCGCCCCGGCCACCAGGCCCGCCGGCACGCCCAGGTTCTCCTTGGAGACGATGTAGCTGCCGCCCCCGCCCGGATAGGCGTGGATGGTCTGGGAGTATGACGCGGCCACGATGAAGACCAGGGCGACGATGGCCAGGCCCACCGGCAGCGAGAGGACGGCGGCCGCGGCGCCGCCGGCCATCAGGACCAACAGGATCTCCTCGGTGGCGTACGCCACGGAGGAGAGCCCGTCCGCCGAAAACACGGCCAGCGCGGCGGGGATGCCCAGCCGCTGGTGCGGCAGCGCGGCCGTGGGGAGGGGCCTTCCGACCAGGAACCGCTTCAGCAGGGTGGCCATGCCGGATCAGGGCCTCAAGAAAAAAGGCCGGGCCTCAGCGCCCGGCCTGTACCCCGTATGTCCCGGAACCTCCGGGAGCGCTTCAACAGGTCCCTCACCCGCCGCCGCAGCACCCGCCGCCGCCCCCGGCGGCGGCCGCAGGGGCCCCTGGGCCCCCGCCCGGCGATCGCATCGCGAAGGCGGAGAAGAGCTTCTCCACCTTTCCGCTGCGGCACTTGGGGCACGCCACCACGGTCCGGTGGGATGGCACCAGCATCTCGAACTCGTGCTCGCACGACTGACAGGCGTACTCGTAGATGGGCATGGCGCTCCCCTGCGCCGCGCGGCGGGACCCTCGGGGGACCTATTCGCCGCCGCGCTGGACGTAGCTCTTCATGAACTCTTCGGCGTTCTCTTCCAGGACGCTGTCGATCTCGTCCACCAGCTTGTCGATGTCTTCCTTGAGCTTTTTGCCCTTCTCGGCCGCCTTGGGCGCCGGCTTCGGCGCCTCCTCGGCGGGCGGGCGCTCCTCCCGCCGTTGCTTCCGCTCCTGCTCTGCCATAGTCTTCCGTCCTCCTCTGCCCTCGCGGGTCGCTCCGCCCGCCCCGGCCCGTGCCTCCGCCGTCCCCCTAGCGGGGTGCTGAGAAGCGTTCTTCTGCCCAGGCCGCTCAAAAAGGCCCAGGTGCAAGGCGGCGCGCGATGCGAGGCGCGAGGCGTACTTGGTCCGTACGTCGCAGCGCCGCGCGAGCGCGCCAACGCCGCAGATGGGCCTTTTTCAGCGGCCTGCTAGCGCCCCGCCACCCAGAGGAGGTGGGGCAACTCCGGGATCAACAGCTTGCCGAGGGCCAGGCGGATGGCCGCGGGGGAACCCGGCAGGCACACGATGGCCCGGCCCTGGTTGAGCCCCAGCAGGGCCCGGCTCAGCATGGCCGTGGCCCCGATCTCCTGGAAGCTCAGGGTGCGGAACAGCTCGCCGAACCCCTCCAGTTCCTTGTCCAGCAGCGGGCGCACCGCCTCCACCGTCACGTCGCGCAGGCCGGCGCCCGTGCCGCCGGCCAACACCACCAGGCGGGCGCCCTCGTGCAACCAGCGGCGCACCTCGGCCTGGATGGCCGCCACATCGTTCCGCACCAGCGCCCGCCCCTGCCCGAGTCCACCCGCCTCGTCCAGCAGGCCGGCCACCAGCGGGCCCGACTCGTCCGTCGCCTCCGTGCGGCTGTCGCTCACGGCGATGACCGCGTACGGGATGGGGCCCATCCCCTTGGCCTGGCCCTCGTGCTCCGCCTTGCCCATCCCCCCTCCTCAGCGCTGC
Organism: Candidatus Sulfotelmatobacter sp.; assembly: GCA_035625755.1. GTDB lineage: Bacteria > Methylomirabilota > Methylomirabilia > Methylomirabilales > DASPOZ01 > DASPOZ01. Next base: position 1,803 of record DASPOZ010000070.1, on the reverse strand, counting down.
CGGAGTTCGGTGGACCGGATCGCCCCTCGCAACGCGCGGCCTCACCCGATGAGGAAGGGGTTGTACTCCCGCTCGTCCCCGATGCTGGTGTGCGGCCCGTGCCCCGTGTACACCAGCGTGGCGTCGGGCAGGGGGAGGAGCTTCGCCCGGATGGAAGCGACCAGCTCCTGGTAGGACCCGCCCGGGAGGTCCGTGCGCCCGATGGACCCGGCGAACAGCGTGTCCCCCGAAAAGAGGGCCTCCCCCACGTGCAGGCACACCCCGCCGGGGCTATGTCCCGGTGTATGATACACCCGGACCGCCATCTCGCCAACAGGGATGATGTCCCCTTCCCGCAGGAACCCATCGGGTTCGGGGGGCTCGGCGACGTTAAACCCGTACTGGCGCGCCACCTCGGGCAGTTCCCGCAGCAGGGGCACGTCGGCTTCATGGATCAGGAGGCGGGCCCCGGTCTTCGAGGTGAAATAGCCGTTGCAGAACACGTGGTCGAAGTGGCCGTGGGTGTTGAGCACCAGGTCCAGGCGCAGCCGTTCCGCCTCCAGGAACTCCAGGAGGCGCTCGCTTTCCATCCCGGGATCGATGACGGCGGCACGGCGCGTGGCCTCATCCGCCAGGATGTAGGCGTTGCTCTCCATGGGCCCGATGACGAAGGGCACGATCAGCACCGGATCCTCCCGGGGTCACCCGGCCCTGCCCTCCCGCCGGGCGCGAGGCCTGCCCACCATAGCGCCGAGCCGCCCGCTGGGCGACCGCCGAGCCTCTGGCGGGCTGGCGGATTCATCGGCCCCGGGCAGAGCGGGCAGGAGGCACCTGAGCTCCCAGCCCTCATGACTTCTTCCACATTCCGCAATCCGTCCTTCGGCGCGCTCAGGACGTGCTGAGCCCGTCGAAGCACGCATTCCGCAGTGGGCAACGGCTACGAGAGCTCCTGCTCGATCCGCAAGACGGTGGAATAGTCGATCCCCGTCAAGGCCGAGAGGCGCAGGAGGTCCCGCTCGGTGATCTTCTGGCCCTGCCGCAGGAGGTCCCGCAGCTCGCGGCGGACGCGTTCCATGGCCTCTTCCCGCTCGCCGTGCATACCCTCCTCGTCCCCTCTCTGGGCTCACGCTCCAGCGGGCCGCTCAAAAAGTCCCGAGGCAAGGCGGCGCCCACTATTGCGGAATGCGGAATGAGAAGACCGGTACGTCGCAGTGCCCCGCGTATTCCGCAATCCGCATCCCGCAATCCGCAATGGGGAGGCGGGCGCTTTTCAGCCGCCGGCTAGGACCCGCCCGGCGTCCCCACGATGGTGATCAGCGGGCCGGCCTCGGCCGCCTGCGCCTGTACCCGGCCGGCCATCTTCGCCGTGATCCTGCGCACGATGTCCGCGATGGGGGCCGCCGGGTCCCGCACCAGGATCGGCTGTCCCGCGTCGCCGGTCTCGCACACGGCGGCATCCAGGGGGATGCTGCCCAGGAAGGGCACCCCGAGCTGCTCCGCGGCCCGCGCCCCGCCACCCTTGCTGAAGACGGAGGTCTCCTTCCCGCAGTGGGGACAGAGGAAGGTGCCCATGTTCTCCACGATCCCCAGGACGGGAACCTTGAGCTGCCGGAACATGGCCAGGGCCTTGGCGGCGATGCCCACCGCCAGGTCCTGCGGCGTCATCACCACCACCACCCCGCTGAGGGGGATCTGCTGGCACAGGGTGAGCTGGGCGTCGCCCGTGCCCGGCGGCAGGTCCACCAGCAGGTAGTCCAGGGCGCCCCAATCCACCTCGCGGAGGAACTGCTGGATGGCCCCGGCCAGCATGGGCCCGCGCCAGAT
>DASPOZ010000069.1:0-21050 GCA_035625755.1 Candidatus Sulfotelmatobacter sp. | reverse complement strand
TGTACGCCGGAAGCACGTGGAGCTGGAACGGTACACCACCGAGATCAAGAAGGTCGAACACTTCTTGGGCGAGCGCAAGCGGCTGCAGGAGCGCCTGCAGGTCGTGGCGAAGCTGAGCGCCGAGCAGGAGGGACCGGTGCGGCTGCTGGATCAGATCAGCCGCGCCCTCCCCGACGAGGTGTGGCTCACCGCCATGAACAAAACCAAAGACAAGCTGACCCTCCAGGGCTTTGCCTTTTCAGACATTGGCATCAGCAACTTCATGACGGAGCTGGGCAAGCTCCAGACGCTCCGGAACCCGGTGGAGCTGAATTTCTCGGAGGCGGCCACGGTGGAGCGGGTGCCCGTCAAGCGCTTCGAGATCACCGCCGCCCTGGCAGGCTGAGGGCGACGCGCAAGCCATCGAGGGACCCGCCGGCGGGGCGGGAAGGAACGGGGGCCCGGATGCGGGCCGCCGAACGGCACCACGGAAGAGGGACCGGCCATGGCGTTTGATCTCGCAGGGATGTTCGGGACCATCCCCAAACGGCAACTGGCCATCTTCGGCGCCGTCATCGCGGCGATGATCGTCGTCGGCTACGTGATGCTGGTGGTGTGGCCCAAACAGGAGGAGATCGCGCGCCTCACCGACGAGTCCCGCAAGCTCGGGACCGAGGTGGAGGAAAAGCGCAAGATCGCCCTCCAGCTCCCGCAGATCGAGCGGGAGGTGCAGGCCATGGACCTTCAGCTCAAGGAAGTACTGGTGAAGCTGCCGGAGGAAAAGGAGATCCCCAACCTCCTTACGCAGGTCAGCACGCTGGGGCAACAGGCGGGCCTGGATCTCTCGGCCTTCCGTCCCGGGAAGATCGAGCCCCGCGACTTCTACTCGGAAGTGCCCATCAACCTGCGGGCTGAGGGGACCTACCACACCCTCGGCACCTTCTTCGACCGCCTGAGCAAGCTACCACGCATCGTGACCGTGGGCGAATTCAAGATCTCGCCGCTGACGGCGAAAAAGCCGGGCGACAAGACCATCGCGGCGGACTTCGGGGTGGTCACCTACACCTATGGCGGGGCGCCGGCGAAGGGCGCCCCGGCCAAGGCGGTGAAGAAGTAGTCCCATGGACACACCGCGCATACTCGTCGTGACGGCCTGCTTGGGCGCCTTGTCGGTTCTCGGGGCCTGCCAGGGCGGCGGCACGCCGGCCCCACCGGCCCCCCAGGCCAAGAAGGCCCCGGCCGCTCCGGCCCCCAAGGGTCCGGTGGCTTCGGCCGCCCCGGCATCCGCCACGCCGGCGCCCCCGCCGGCTCCCGGTTACGATCCCCGCGGGCGGCGGGACCCGTTCCGCCCGCTGGTGGTGGCCCGCGTGTCGACACGGCCCAAGACCGGCCTTGCCTCCCTCGACCCCACCGACCTGAAACTGACGGGAATCGTCTGGGACCAGCGGGGCTATTACGCCCTGGTGGAGGCCTCCAACGGACTGGGTTACGTGATCCGGCTCAACGATGTGATCGGCGACGAGGCCCGGGTCATGAAGATCACGCCGGAGGGAATGACCCTGGAAATGGAGAGCCGGGGGGACCTCCCACGCGAGAAGGGCCCGAAGCGCCTGGTGGAGATCCGGCTCCGCAAGGAGGAGGAACACTAATGGAATCCGTGAGCCCGCCGCGGGGCGGTCAGGGCAAATTCCGGTGGTCCTGGGCCCTGCTGCTCCCCATGGTGTTGGTGCCCGCCACCCCCGGGGAAGGCCAAGCCCCCTCCCGCCGGGAGGTTCCTATCGCGTCGTCCCAGGCGAGACTCCCGGATGACACCGCCCTCCCCGAGACCCAGGTCGCCGCTGCGAGCCGCCGCGCCGGGGAGGTCGAGATCACGGGGGCTCAACTCCAGATCCAGGGGGCGGATGCGGGCCAACTCGTCATCTCCGCCGATCAGCCCATTCCAACCTACGAGTCCTTCTTCCTCCCCGAGCCGCCGCGGGTCGTGGTGGATATTCCGGGTGCCGTCCACGCCATCAAGGAACCCATCGCCGTCCCCCCGGACGGGCCGGTGACGCGCATCCGCTCCTCCCAATACAAGGAACGGCCGGTCCCCGTGGTTCGCTTCGTCGCCGACCTGCGCTCCGGCCTGCCCTACCGCGTGGAAAGTGCGGGACCCCAGCTGCGGGTCTATATCGGCGGCCAACTCGCCCAGCAGGCGCCGTCCGCGCCCGCCCTCGCCCAGCCGCCGCCCGCCCCAGGGCAGCTTCCGGCCGCGACGCCCGGCGCCGCGCCGGCGCCAGGCAAGGTGACGCGCGTGGACGTCCGCGTCCTGCAAGGACGCTCCCGGATCTCCATCGGCACCGCGGGCAAGGTCGCCTTCAACATCACCGAGGTCTCCGATCCGCCGAGCCTCGTCCTGGACATCAGCGAGGCCCTCATCGAGCCCCGCGCGGCCAAGGCCATCGAGGTACGCCAGGCGACGAGCCCGCTGCAACGGGTGCGCGCCGCCCAGTACCAGCAGGACGGGGGCCGCACGGTCCGCGTTATCGCCGACCTGCGGGCCCCTGCGAAGTACGAGGTGGCCCAGGTCGGGTCTGCCATCCAGGTGGACCTGCTCGCCCAAGCCCCGGCCCAGGCCGCGGCGCCCCCCGCGCCCCCGCCCGCCGCCGCGGCTGCCGCACCACCCGCTCCGGCCAGTGGCCCGCCGCCCGCGCCCACAGCCGGGCCGCCGGGCGAAGAACAAGCCCGCATCTCCATGGACTTCAAGGATGCGGACATCAACAACCTCCTGCGCATTATCGCCGAGGTCAGCGGCCTCAACGTTGTGGCCGGGCAGGATGTGACGGGGAAGGTGACGGTGCGCCTGGTCAACGTCGAGTGGGAGCAGGCGCTGGACCTGATCCTCAAGATCAACAACCTGGCCTACGAGCGGGACGGCAACGTGATCCGGGTGGCCTCCCAGGGAACCCTCCAGCGCGAACGGGAGGCGCGGGCCAAGGCCCAACAGGAAGAGGCCCAGGCCCGGCTGGCACGCGCCCGCACGTCCGTCCAGGTGGACCCGCTCCAATTCCGCATCATGTCCGTGAATTACGCCAAGGCGGCCGACCTGCTCCCCAAGTTCACCCCCTTGAAAACCCCGGGCCGCCCCGACTCCAGCATCGTCGCGGACGACCGTACCAACAGCCTCCTGATCAACGAGCTTCCCCCGGTGATCTCGCGCATCGAAACGATGCTCAAGACCCTGGACCGCCCGACGCCCCAGGTCATGATCGAGGCCCGCATCGTGGAGGCCACCAGGTCATTCTCCCAGACCCTGGGCATCCAGTGGGGCGGCGGCGGCGCGGCCACCGGCAAGCAAACCTCCTTCCCCAACGCCTATACCCTGTTCGGCACCACACAATCCACTGGCACCACCACCATCACCCCGCCGGCGCCGTTCACAAGCACGGCCGTCCCCACGGGGGGCCTCGGTACCGCGGCAGGGCCGGTGCCGGTCCTTGTCAACCTTGGGGCGGGCCCCGCCGCATCGATCGCACCTGCGGCCATCGGCTTCACCATCGGCAGCATCACGCAGCCGGTCATCCTCGGGGCCCAGATCTCGGCCGCCGAGTCCGAGGGCAAGACGCGCACCCTGTCCGCCCCCAAAGTCATGACCCTCGACAATATCGAGGCGGAAATCCGCCAGGGGCAACAGGTGCCGTACACCACCATCGACAGCTCCGGCCGAACCGTGGTGGCGTTCCAGGATGCGTTTATCCGCCTGAAGGTCACCCCCCATATCACCAACGACCGGCGCGTCTCCATGAAGGTCGAGGCGGAAAAGACCGACCCTGGGACGATCATCAACTTCTCCGGCGGCTTCGCCTTCCCCCTGAACCAGCAGAAGGCCACCACTAATGTCCTGGTCAGCAACGGCAGCACCATCGTCATCGGCGGCCTCTTCAAGGTCACCGAGAATTACACCGAGGGCCGTGTGCCGTTCCTGGCCAACATCCCATTCCTCGGGATGCTCTTCAAGAACAAGAGTATCGGGCCGGACGAACGGGACGAACTGCTGATCTTTCTCACGCCCACCATCGCCGAGGACCCGAAGCCATCATAGCCCCCCTCGGGCCCGACTGAAAAAACGCACCGCGACACGGTGCGTTTTTTCGTTTATACTCCTTCCACGCCCGCCACCCCAGCGGCGGCGGCCCGGGCATACCGCCCCGCTCCCCGCCGCGTGGCTTCCTGCGTGCCCGAGGCGCCCCTCATCCGCGCGTGCGGGGTCTCCCTCTTCTCTTAGGTGAAGCGCCATGCTCCGCTATCTGACGGCCGGTGAATCGCACGGGCCCGGCATCCTGGCCATCCTGGAGGGCCTGCCGGCCAATCTTCCCTTGACCGCCGAGGACATCAACGCCGACCTCCAGCGGCGCCAGGGGGGGTATGGCCGCGGCGGCCGCATGAAGATCGAGAAGGATGAGGCCCAGATCCTCTCCGGCGTCCGCGGGGGCCGGACCCTGGGCAGCCCCATCGCCCTCCTGATCCGCAACAAGGACTGGGAGAACTGGAAAGAGATCATGGCGGCCGGCCCCGAGGCGGCCTCCGCCCGGCGCGAGGTGACCCGCCCCCGCCCGGGCCACGCCGACCTGGCCGGGGCCCTCAAGTATGACCAGCGCGACATCCGCAACATCCTCGAGCGCGCCAGCGCCCGGGAGACCTCCGCCCGCGTCGCCGTGGGTGCCGCGGCCAAGCGCCTGCTGGCGGAATTCGGGATCCGGGCCACGGGTCACGTGGTAGAGATCGGCCGCGTGAAGGCGGACCTCGATGAGGTACCCCTGGATGGCATCCGGGAGCGCGCCGAGTCCTCGGAGGTTCGGTGTGCCGATCCCAAGGCCTCCCGGGCCATGATCGAGCACATCGATGAGGCGCGGGCCCGCGGGACATCCCTGGGGGGCATCTTCGAGGTCATCGTCACCGGCGCCCCCGTGGGCCTCGGCAGCCACGTGCACTGGGACCGGAAGCTGGACGGACGCCTGGCCCAGGCCCTCATGAGCATTCAGGCCATCAAGGGCGTCGAGGTGGGGCTGGGCTTCGAGGCCGCCCGCCGCTTCGGCCTCGAGGTGCACGACGAGATCGGCTACGATCCGAACCGCCCCGCCGCGGCCTCCCGCTTCGCCCGCCTCTCCAACCGGGCCGGCGGCCTGGAGGGGGGGACCACCAACGGCGAGCCGGTGGTGGTGCGGGCCGCCATGAAACCCCTCTCCACACAGATGACCCCACTGCAGTCCGTGGATCTGGCCAGCAAGGAGACCGCCAAGGCGGCCGTGGAACGGTCCGACGTCTGCGCCGTCCCCGCCGCCGCGGTGATCGGGGAGGCGGTGGTGGCCTTCGAGGTGGCCCGCGCCCTCTGCGAGAAGTTCGGCGGCGACAGCCTCGCCGAAATGCAGCGCAACCACAGCGCCTACCTGGAGTACCTGGCCTCCCGCTAGCGCGCCCGGCGGTCCCGCCCGCCTGGCCCACCGACCCCGTTGGCAGCCTTCCGCCCAGCCCCCGTTAGAGTTCAGGGATGCCGACAACGAGGGGCCGCGCACCCCCCGGACATGTGCGGTCCTTCGGAAAAAGGCCTTTACAATCGTCGACCACTCCCGTAGCGTATTGATCAGGGATGTTTCGGGCCCACGACGGGGCCCTGTGCGGCCGAAGGGAGGATGCCATGTATCGGGGATGCACCGGCCTCCTGCCCACCACTGCGGTCCTCGTACTCCTGGCCACCACGCCATGTCCTGCCCAGCAGACGGACCAGCGGATCATCCTTTCGCTGGGAAGCGACCAGTTCGTCCCCAAGGCCGCCATCGAAGGCGCCACGGGCGCACGCATCCAGTCCGATTTCCGCGGTCTCCGATTCCTCGACGAGGTCTCGGTCATCGTGCTCGCTGACATCGCCAATGGCCAGCTTCCAGCCTTCCTCCAGTCCAGCCTCCCCGAATGGGTGGGGATGGGTGGGAGCCTGCTCGTGACGGGTGGCAACAGCGCCTTCGGGCTCGGCGGGTACGCCGGGACACCCATCGGGGAGCTCCTGCCGCTGCGCCCCTTTGAGCGAGACAGGACCGGGCACGGCTTCAGCCCCACCTATATCGTCGCACCGGCACATCCCGTCATGGCGGGTGTCACCACATCTACCATGGCGGATTTTAACGAGACCAGCCTGGCCGGCGACGCAACGCTGCTGCTCGAATACCGCGGAGTTTCCAAGGGGGGAGCATCGGCGGCGGGCATGACCGGGTCCGGCAAGGGCTTCTCCGATCCCGGGATTCCCGGCTCCAGCGCCGGAGCCGGGGTCCCGGGGGGGATCGGCATGGGGGGCATCCCCAATAACGTGATCGGTACCATCAACACGGAGGGCGGCATCCAGGGGGGCGGTCGGGGCATCTTCCCTCTCATTGCAGAGCGCCGGCAGGGCGGCGGCACGGTCCTGGCCATCGCATTGGACATGAACGCCACCGGGCAGTGGCCGGACCGGAGCGCGCTGATCCTGAATGCGGTGCGCTACCTTCTCGACCAATCCAAGTTGCCCAAGCGCTGAGGGAGGCGAGGGCCATGGGCGGCGGGCACGGGGCGGAGAGGCGGTCGGGTCGGCGGGTGTCCCGGGGGGGATGGCTCCTCTGGGCGGCCGTCTCCTGGGCTGGGGCGTTCGTCGCCGCCGTCCCCGCCGCGGCATCGGTGGGCGGGTGCGTGGTGACGTTCCGGCACGGCGACGCGGTCCGAGCCGACCGGTGCGAAGACCAGGGTGAGGCGGTGGCCTACGTTCGCTTCGGCGGATGGGTGGTCGTCCCGAAGGCCGCGCTCGTCTCCGTGGCGGACGAGACGGGGGTCACCCGCTTCTCCGCTCCTTGGACGCAGGCGGAGGCGCGCGCCCGGGTCGAGGCGCTCCCCACGGAGGGCGGGGCGCCCATCGGCCCATCGAGCGCGGCGATGGCGCTCTCTCTCGCATCCCCGCCCCCCCAGGTCATCTATGTCCCGGCGCCGGCACCCGAACCACCCCAACCGGCGTACGGCGTCGAGGCCCCGGGCTACGGGTACGGATACCCATATCCGGTGGTCCTCTGCCGCCATTGCTTCCGGCGCCCCCCCGGCGGCCTGAGGCCGCCCTTCGTCCGGGGGGTCCCCACCAATATTCCCTCCACCGGCTCCATGGCCATCCAGAACGGCCTCCCGTCCATCAGCCGTATGCGCTAGCAGACTGCTCCACGCCCTTTTGCGGCCGGCGCGGAAGTGGGATAGGATTCCAGACGGAGGGCCCTCCGCGGAGGAGGGGAGGCATGCGGGCCGTCCAGTTGAGCGTGGATGCAGAACCGGCCGCCGCGGCGAACGGGGCCGCGCAACGGCCGAGGACCACGCCCTCAAGCCTCGCGCGCCACGCGCTGCCGGCGCCCGAGATCCGGACCACTCTGTTGTCCACCCGCGGCACGTAGCAGGGCACAATGGAGAAAATTGTCCTCACCGGTTTCATGGGCACCGGCAAGACGGCGGTCGGTCGCTGCCTGGCCCGCCGGCTGGACCTGCCGTTCTACGACCTAGACGCGATCATCGAGGCCCGCGCCGGACGCCCCATCACCCAGATCTTTCGGGAGGAGGGGGAGCCGGTCTTCCGGGCCTTCGAGGCGGAGGCCGCCGCCGCCACGCGGCCCCTCCGGGACTGCGTGCTGGCCACCGGGGGCGGCGCCATCCTCCGCGCGGAAAACGTCTCCGCCTTCCGCGAGGGTGGAGTGGTGGTGGGGCTCACGGCCAGCCCCGAGGCCATCCTGGCCCGGGTGGGGGAGGGGGATGCGCGCCCGCTCCTCGCCGGCGGAGACCCCCGGGCGCGGGTGGCCGCCCTGCTGGCCGCTCGCGAACCCGCCTACGCCCGGGCGGACCTGCGCGTGAACACGACGGACCTCGACCCGGAAGCGGTCGCCGCGCGGATCGCCGACTGGCTCGCCGAGCGGCACCGCGGCGGCGCGGCCGCCGGCGGATCGGGTGAGGTGGAGGTGTCGCTGCCCGGGGGCGCCTACCGGATCCAGGTGGGTCCGGGCCTCTTGGGGCGCACCGGCGAGCGCCTCGCCGCCCTCAACCTCGGGCCGCGCGCTGCCGTGGTCACCGACGAGGGCGTCCCGTCCGCGCACGTGGGCGCCGTCCTGGACGGCCTGCGCTCGGCGGGCTTGACGGCGGAGACGATTGCCGTCCCCGCGGGCGAGGAGAGCAAGAGCCTCCAGCAGGTGTCCGGGCTGTACGAACGGTTCGTGGGGGCGGGGCTCGATCGGGGATCGGTGGTCCTGGCCCTGGGGGGCGGGGTGGTGGGAGACCTGGCCGGTTATGCGGCCGCCACCTTCCTGCGCGGGCTCCCCCTGGTCCACCTGCCGACGACCCTCCTGGCCCAGGTGGACAGCAGCGTGGGAGGCAAGGTGGGCGTGAACCTGCCCCGGGGCAAGAACCTCGTGGGGGCCTTCCACCAGCCCCGCCTGGTCCTGGCCGACGTGGCGGCCCTGGCCACCCTGCCGCTGCGCGAGTTCCGGTCCGGCCTGGCCGAGGTGGTGAAGTACGGCGTGATCGCGGACCCGGGCCTCTTCGAGTTGTTGGATCGGGAGGCCGATCGCCTGGCCCCGGGCGCGGCGGACCTGCTGGCTCCCATCGTCACTCGCTGCTGTCGCGTCAAGGCGCACGTGGTGGCGCTGGATGAACGGGAGCGCGGCTGGCGGGCGATCCTGAATTTCGGCCACACGGTGGGGCACGCCGTAGAGGCCGCGGCGGGCTACGGCGCGCTCACGCACGGCGAGGCGGTGGCCATCGGGATGGCGGCCGCCGCGCGCCTCTCGCGCGCGCGAGGGCTGTGCCCCCGGGCGGACCTGGATCGTCTCCTCCGGCTCCTCGATCGCCTGGGGCTGCCGCAACGAAGCCCCGTGCCCGCGGAGCGGGTGCTCCCCTACCTCGCGGTGGACAAGAAGGGGCGCGGCGGGGTGCCCCGTTTCGTCTTGACACGTGGTATCGCCGATGTTACGCTCGCGCCCATTCACGAGGAGGGTGACGTTCGAAAGGCTCTGGAAACAACCGCTTAGGGGCTCTTTCCCGCCGGGCCACGGGGAAGGATGATGGCCGACCGGAAGGCGTCGGAGACGATCCAATACCACGAGGCGTTGCTGGCCCGTGATCCCAACTCGCGGTCCTTCGCCCAGCTCGCCGAAGCCTACTGCCAGCAGGGCCGGTACGCCGATGCCATCGCCGTATGCGATCGCGGCCTCCAGCTGTACCCCAAATATGTGGGGGCCCGCATGATCCTGGCCCGCGCCCTGGCCGATCACGGGGACGTGGCCCGCGCGGAGGCCGAGTTCCGCCGCGTCCTGGAACAGATCCCCGACAACATCCCGGCCCACCGCGCCCTGGGCGAGCTGCTCCGCCGGCAGGAGCGGACGCCCGAAGCGTTGACCGTCTTCGAGACCCTCCGCGATCTGACGCCATTCGATCGGGAGATCACGGACCTGGTGGAGGCTCTCTGGGGCACCGCAGTGCCGCCGGCCGCCGCGCCCACCGCGGCAGCGCCGGCGGCGGTCGGACCCGAGGTCCCCGTGTTCGACCTGACCGAAGTCGCCGGCGCGGCCCCCTTGCCCTTGGGACCTCCCGTAGGCTCCCCCGAGGCCGAAGCGGGTGCGCCGGCGCCGGCCCTGGCCACGGAAACGCTGGCCGATCTCTACGTGCAGCAGGGGTTCGTGGACGAGGCCCGCGCCATCTACCGGGAACTGGCGCTGGTCCACCCGTCGCGGCAAGACCTGCGCGCGAAGCTGGCATCCCTGGAGACCTCGCCGCCGGACGGCCTCGCGGAGGAGGCCGCGCCGGAGCCGGTTCCCCTGGCCGTTTCCGCCCCGCCCACGGCCTCCCCTGCGGGGGATGGCCTGGCGGAGACGCTTCAGGCCTGGCTCGCGGCGGTGCGGGACCTGCGGGCCGAACGGAGACGGCGCTGAACGGCGGCACCGCACCCCTGCAGCGGCTGGCCCGCGAATTACGCGGCTGCCGGGGCGCCTTCACCATGGATTACGACGGGCTCACGCTGGAGGTGCTGCGGCCGGCGGCGGAGATGGGGCTGGACGCCATCGGCGCGGAGATGGCCACGGTCCTGCGCGAGGCGCGGCAGGCGGCCCAGGACCTGGGCCTCGGCCCCCTCCGCGGCGTCAGCGTGCGGGCCGTGGGCCCCACCCTGATCTTCCAGGACTCCGGGCGGGAGTACCTGCTGGTCGCCGTCCTCGATCCGGCGTCCAGCGCCGTGGCGGCCCGGAGGGCCCTGGCGGACGCCGCCCGGGACGAGCCGGCCGCCCCCTGAGGCCCCGTTCCCGGGTTCGCGCGCGTCGTCGCCCGGTGCCGTTCCCGCGATCGTCCTCCCGGCAACTGGATCTCTTCGCACGACCTGCGGAACGGCAGGTCACCCAACACGCCCCGAGGGCAGCGCCTTGCCGACCCCCCAGATCCTGGTCCTGCACGGTCCCAACCTCAACCTCCTCGGGGAGCGCGAGCCCGAGCTCTACGGCCGCACCACCCTGCGGGCGCTGGACGCGGCCCTGGCACGCCTGGCGGCTGAACTGGGGGTGCGGGTTCGCTGCCGCCAATCCAATCACGAGGGAGCGCTGGTGGAGGCCGTCCAGGAGGCGCGCCGCTGGGCCCGGGCGCTGGTGGTCAACGCGGGGGGCTACACCCATACCAGCGTGGCCCTGCGCGATGCCATCGCGGCCTCCCGGCTGCCCACGGTGGAGGTCCACCTCACGAACCTTTCGCGCCGCGAGCCCTTTCGTCACACCTCCTACATCGCCGAAGTCGCGGTGGGGCAGGTCGCCGGGTTCGGCCCGGAGAGCTACCTGCTGGCGCTGCGGGCCGCCGCCTCCCTGGCGCGCGGGCCCGCGGCGGCCGCTCACCCCCGCAGGAGACGCCCGTGATCCAGGCCGGTGACCTCCGCCCCGGCATGAAGGTGGAATTGGACGGGGTGCCGTACGTGTGCCTCAGCTACCAATGGGTCAAGCCGGGCAAGGGCGGCGCCTTCAACCGGACCAAGCTCCGCAACATGAAGACCGGGGCCATCGTGGATCGGACCTTCCGCACGGAGGAGAAGCTGGCCCCCGCCGCGGTGGAGGAGCACGAGGCGCAGTTCCTCTACCAGGATGGGGAGGCCTACCATTTCATGAACACGGAAACGTTCGACCAGTTCTTCCTGCCCGGGCAACAGCTCGGCGAGGCGAGGAATTTCCTGAAGCCGGAGATGGTCATCACCATCCTCTTCCACCGCGACGAGGCGGTGGGGGTGCAACTGCCCATCGCGGTGGAACTCGCCGTGGTGAAAACGGACCCCGGCATACGGGGGGATACCGCCTCCGGCGGGTCCAAGCCGGCCACGTTGGAGACCGGGGCCGTCATCCAGGTCCCGCTCTTCATTTCGGTGGGGGACGTGGTGCGGGTGGACACCCGCACGTGGGAATACCTGGAACGCGCCTAGCGGGCCGCTGAAAAGGACCCATCTGCCGCGTCGGCGTGCTCGCGCGGCGCTGCGACGTACGGCCCCAGTACGCCTCGCGCCTCGCGTCGCCCGCCGCCTTGCATCTGGGCCCCTTTGAGCGGCCCGCCGGGGAGCGGGCTTCGGCAACTGCATCAGGCGGGCGGCCCGCGCGCCGGCGCACGGCCCGCGGGCAGAGAGCGCGGCATCGGATGGACCTGAAGGAATTGCGGTCGCTCCTGCGGATCCTGCGCGAGCATGATCTGGAGGAACTGGAGATCGAGGAGGGCGGGCGCCGGATCCGCCTGCGCCGGCGGGCGGCGCTTGCGCCGGTGCCGGCCGCCGCGGCGCCCCTGGCCGAGGCGGCCCGGCGGCCCGCGACCGAGCCCGCGCCCGCCCCCGCGCGCCCGGCGATCACCGCGCCCATGGTGGGCACCTTCTACCGCGCCCCCGCGCCCGGCGCCGAGCCGTTCGTCAAGGAGGGGGACTGGATCGAGAAGGGGACCGTCGTCTGCATCATCGAGGCGATGAAGCTGATGAACGAGATCGAGTCGGAGGTCCGGGGCCGCGTGGCGGCGATCCTGGTGGAGAACGGCCACCCCGTGGAGTACGGGCAGTCCCTCTTCCTCCTCGAGCCGGCATAGGTCCGCTCCCCCGGGGCGGTGGACGACGGCCCCCATCGGCCTGCCGCCGTCGTCCTCGAAGGCACGGGATGCCCGTCGCCCACGGCCGACGGTCCTCCCCGCGAGCGAGACACGGTGTTCCGAAAGGTCTTGGTAGCGAACCGCGGGGAGATCGCGGTGCGCGTCCTCCGGGCCTGCCGCGAACTGGACATCCAGTCCGTGGCGATCTACTCCACGGCCGACGCGGACGCGCTGCACGTGCGCCTGGCCGACGAGGCGGTCTGCATCGGCCCCCCCGACGCGTCCCAGAGCTACCTCAATATCCATCGCATCCTCAGCGCCGCCGAGATCACGGGTGCCGAGGCCATCCACCCGGGCTACGGCTTCCTGAGCGAGAACCCGGGCTTCGCCGAGATCTGCACCACCTGCGGGCTCACCTTCATCGGCCCGCCCGCCGCCAGCATGGACCTGTTGGGGGACAAGGTGCGCGCCCGCCGCCTGGCCGCCGAGGCCGGCGTGCCCCTGCTCCCCGGCACGCCGGACCCGGTGGCGGATGTGGAGGAGGCCGCGCGGGCGGCCGAGGCCATCGGCTACCCCCTGCTCATCAAGGCCAGCGCCGGGGGGGGAGGGCGCGGCATGCGCCGGGTGGGGGACCCGGCGGACCTGCCCCAGGCCATGGCCACGGCCCAGGCCGAGGCCCAGGCGGCCTTCGGCGACCCGGGCGTATACCTGGAGCGGTACCTGGAGGCCCCCCGCCACGTGGAGGTCCAGGTCCTGGCGGATGCGCACGGGCACCGCGTGCACCTGGGCGAGCGGGAGTGCAGCATCCAGAGGCGCCACCAGAAGCTCGTCGAGGAGGCGCCGAGCCCGGCCGTGGACGATCGCCTGCGGGCCGCGCTGGGCGATGCGGCCCTCCGCGTGGCCGCCGCCGCCGGCTACGTGAACGCCGGAACCGTCGAATTCCTGCTGGACGCCGACGGCCGCTTCTTCTTCATGGAGGTGAACGCGCGCATCCAGGTGGAGCACCCGGTCACCGAGATGGTCACCGGGCTGGACCTGGTGAAGCTCCAGTTCCACATCGCCGCCGGCGAGCCGCTCCCCTTCACCCAGGCCGATGTCCTCCTGCGCGGCCACGCCCTGGAGTGCCGCATCAACGCCGAGGATCCGGACCGGTTCCTCCCCAGCCCGGGGCGCCTCACCGCCTTTCGGCCGCCAGGGGGCCCGGGCGTGCGGATGGACACCCATGCCTTCGTGGGCGCCGTGGTCCCCCCCCATTACGACTCCCTGCTGGCCAAGGTCATCACCCGTGGGGTCGACCGTGCCGAGGTGGTGACCCGCATGCTGCGCGCCCTGGCGGAGTTCGAGGTGGCGGGCGTCACCACCACCATCCCCTTCCACCAGAAGCTCCTCCGCCACCCGGACTTCGTGGCCGGCCGCCTGTCCACGCAGTTCCTGGAGCGACTGGCGCCCACCGGCGAACCGTGAAGCCCTTCCGTCTCTGCGCCATCACCGACGTCACGGGCCGCCCCGGCCTCACCCATGCCGAGGCCGGGGCCGCGGCCCTGGCGGGCGGGGCCCCGTGCGTCCAGCTCCGCGCCAAAGACCTGCCGGCCCGCGCCCTGCTGCACGAGGCCCGCTCCCTCCGGGCCGCGGCCCGCGCGGCGGGCGCCGTGTTCATCGTGAACGACCGGCTGGATGTGGCCCTGGCCGCGGAGGCGGACGGCGTGCACCTGGGGCAGGACGACCTCCCGGCCGGCCGGGCGCGCCGGCTCCTGCCCCACGGCCGGATCCTGGGGGTCTCCACCCACAGCCTGCCCCAGGCGCGCCGCGCCGTGGACGACGGGGCCGATTACATCGGGGTCGGCCCGGTCTTCGCCACGGCCACCAAGGAGACGGGCTACGCCCCGCTGGGGCTCGCGGGGCTGGCGGCCGTCGCCGCCGCCGTGCCGGTTCCGGTGGTGGCCATCGGCGGCATCGGGCCGGCCGAGGCGCCGCAGGTGATCCGGGCCGGCGCCATGGCGGCCGCGGTGATCTCGGCCCTGATGGCCGCGCCGGACATCGCGGAGGCCACCCGCGCCCTGCTGTCCCGGCTGGCGGCCGAGGGCATCGGGTGAGGGCGATGCGGCCGTGGGCCGTGGCGCTGGCGCTGCTGACCTGCGCCGCCGCCCGGGGCGCCGAGGGGGCGGCGCCGGCCGCGGGCCCCGTCGTCCCCTCCGGGGACCCGGTGCGGGTCGGCGTGGCGGGCCCGCTGGCGGGGGCCCACGCGCACATGACCCAGCAGGTGCGCGACGGGGCGCAGTTGGCCGTGGGGGAGTGGAACGGGCGCGGCGGGATCGCCGGGCGGCCCGTCCTCCTCGTCCCCGCCGACGACCGCCAGGACCCGCGGGAGGCGGCGGCGGCGGCGCGCCGCCTGGTGGGGGAGGGGATCCTCGGCGTGGTGGGGCACATCGGCAGCGAGACCACCCTGGCCGCCGCGCCCATCTACGGCGGGGCCGAGGTGCTGCACATGGTGCCGGCGGCCACCAGCCCGCGCCTCACCCGCGACGGCCTGCCGACCCTCTTCCGGGTGTGCGACCGGGACGACGACCAGGGCCGCGTGGCCGCCGCCTTCGCCGCCGGCGAGCTGGGGGCCCGGCGCGCCGCCGTGGCGCACGACGGCTCCGAGTACGGGGCGGGGCTGGCGGCGGCCTTCCGGGAGGCCTTCACCCGCCGGGTCCGGGGGGGAGTCGTCGCCACGGCGGAACTGGCGCCCGGCGAGCGGGACGTCCCGGCGGTGGTGGCCCGCGTGCGGGATGCGGAGCCCGACGTGGTTTTCTTCGGCGGCCTGGCGACGTCCGCGGGAAACCTGCGCCGCGCCCTCTGGCAGGCCGGCGTCCGGGGGCCCTTCCTGAGCGGGGACGCCGCGGCGGACCCGGAATTCGTGCGGGCCGCCGGCGAGGCGGCGGCGGCCGACGCCTACCTGACCTTCGCCCCGGACATCCGGACCCTGCCCAGCGCGCAGGCGTTCCTCCTGATCCATGCGCGCCTGGTCGGCCCCCCGGGCCCGTACTCCGTGTACGGGTACGACGCCGCCAACGCCCTCCTCACCGCCCTCGCCCGCGCGGCGCGCGCGAGCCGGATGGACGGGACGCGCGCCGCCCGCGCCCTGCGGGCCCGTCCGTACGAGGGGGCCCTGGGGCGCCTGCGCTGGGACCGGCGGGGGGACCTCACGGACCCCCTGTACGTGATCTACCGCACGGAGCGGGGCGGGGCCCTGCAGGGTTGGTTCACCCCGGTCACGCGCCGGGGGAACGGGCCGCCCCCCCTGGCCTCCGGGCCGGCGCGCGGCGCGGACGGCGTCTTGACAGGTTTCGGCCGCGGATTATAGTGTATCGCCCCGGCGCGCGGCACGCGCCGTGCGGGGGGGCGGACCCACAGAGGAGGGAGAGCAGCATGAAGAGGCGACACGCAGCCACAGCGATCTGGGGCTTCGGCCTGGCGGCCCTCCTGGCCCTGGGCGGGGCGGTCCCCGCCCCGGGGGCCGCCCAGAAGGCCGCGAAGGGCACCATCAAGATCGCCACCCAGAGCCCGCTCTCCGGGGAGCTGGCGGCGCTGGGCGAGGGCATCAAGCTGGGGACGCAGCTCGCCATCGAGAAGTTGAAGGGGAACGTCGAGCGGCTCGGCTTCAAGGTGGAGCTGGTGCCCTTCGACGACCAGGCCAAGCCCGAGGTGGGGGTCGCCAACGCGCGAAACGCCATCGCCGACAAAGAGATCCTGGTGGTCGTCGGCCACTTCAACTCGGGGGTGGCCATCCCCTCCTCCGAGGTGTACAAGGAAGTCAGCCTGGCCATGATCTCGCCGGCCAACACCAACCCGGTGGTCACGGACCGGGGCCTGCCCAACGTCTCCCGGGTCTGCGGGCGCGATGACGTCCAGGGGGCCGTGGCGGCGGAGTTCGCGGCCAAGGAGCTCAAGGCCAAGAGCATCTACATCGTGCACAACAAGAACCAGTACGGCCAGGGCATCGCGGAGTTCGTCCAGTCCACCGCCAAGCGGCTGGGCCTGCAGGTCCTCGGCTTCGAGGGCACGGAGGAGCGGGCGAACTTCGACCCGATCCTCACCCCCATCAGGGCCAAGAACCCCGATGTGATCTTCTTCGGCGGGGAGTACCCGCAGGCGGCGCCCCTGTTTCGCCAGGCCCGGGAGAAGGGGATCAAGGCCAAGTTCATGGGGCCGGACGGCCTGGACTCGACGGAACTCCTGAAGCTCGGCGGCGATGGCGTGGTGGGCATGCACTACACCACCGTGGCCGGCGGGGTGAAGGAGTACCCGAAGGCCAAGGACTTCGCCGAGGCGTACCGCCAGAAATTCGGCAAGGACCCCGAGCCCTTCGCGGCCCAGTCCTACGACGCCACCGCCATCGGCCTCAAGGCCATCGAGGCGGCCATCAAGGAGGCGGGCGGGAACTTCCCGACGCGCGAGGCCGTGGCCAGGGCGGTCCGGAATATCAAGTATAGCGGCATCACGGGCAACATCGAATTCGACGAGAAGGGCGATCCCAAGAAGGCCACCTACCTGATCTACCAGGTGGGAAAGGAATGGAAGGACAACAAGCTGGTGAAGCGACTCGAGATCGCGGCGCCGCCGGCCAAGAAGGTCTAGCCGGCGCGCCGGGGCAACGCCGGCGGGGAAGGGGCCCGGACGGCCCTTCCCCGCGCCTCCCATCCCGGATCCCTCACCCGTGGACTGGCCGCTCCTCTTCGGCATCCTCCCCCAGGTCGTCATGGACGGCCTCGTCCTCGGCTTCATGTATGCCCTCATCGCGCTCGGGTACACCATGGTCTACGGGGTGCTCGAGCTCATCAACTTCGCCCACGGCGAGATCTTCATGGTGGGCGCCTTCGCCGGAGTGGAGGCCCTGCTCACGCTGAGGGCGATGGGGGCCCTGGATGCCCTCCATCCGTTGCTGGTCCTTCCCCTCATCGTGGGCATGGGCATGGCGGTCTCCGGCGGCCTGGCGGTGGTCGTCGAACGCGTGGCCTACCGGCCCCTGCGGGCCGCGCCCCGCCTGATCCCGCTCATCTCGGCCATCGGGGTCTCCTTCTTCCTCCAGGACGCGGTCCGCCTCGTGGAGAGCCTGTGGCGGAACGCCTTCTACCTGACCTATCCCGCGCTCCCCGTCCTCAACGCCCGCCTGGCGGTCGGCCGCCTGGTGGACTTCTCCGTGAAGTCCCTGGCCGTCATCGGCGCCTCCCTCCTGATGCTGGTGGTGCTGCAGTTCCTCGTCCGCCGCACCACGCTGGGCAAGGCCATGCGGGCCGTGGCCGAGGATCAGGCGACGGCCAGCCTGATGGGGATCAACGTCAACCGCATCGTCTCCCTGACCTTCCTCATCGGCGGGGCCATGGGCGGGGCGGCCGGCGTGCTCTTCGGCGTCCAGTACAACACCATCAATCCCTTCACGGGCTTCATCCCGGGGATCAAGGCGTTCACCGCGGCGGTGCTGGGGGGGATCGGCAACATCCCGGGCGCCATGATCGGGGGGCTGGTGTTGGGCCTGCTGGAGGCCTTCGCCGCCTCCTACCTGTCCCTCCTGACCCAGGGCGCCTTCGGGGCGGAATACAAGGACATCTTCGCCTTCTCCATCCTCATCCTCATCCTGATCTTCCGCCCCAAGGGCCTCCTGGGCGAGGTCGTGCGGGACCGGCCGTGAGGTGGGCACCCCTGGATCGGCCGGTCCCCGCCACGGCCCTGGTCGCCGCCGCCATCGGCGTGAGCGCCTTGGCCGTGTCCCATTTCCCGCGCTCCGTCCTGGCCTTCCTGCTCTTCCAGGCCGCCGTGCTCCTCCTCTATCTGGCCCGCGTGCCGGGCCCCCTCAAGGGCCTGCTGGCGGCGCTCACGCTGGGGATCCTGCTGCCCGCGCTGGGAACCATCAACGGCTACTACCTGGAGGTGGCGACCCAGGTGGGCATCTTCGTCGCCCTCGCCCTCGGCCTCAACATCGTGGTGGGGCTGGCGGGGCTGCTGGATCTGGGCTACGTCGCCTTCTTCGCCGTGGGCGCGTACTGCTGGGCCATCTTCGGGTCGCCCCAGGCCAACCGGATCTTCGAGGGGACGGCCTTCCCCCTGGCCGCGGGCTGGTTCTTCGCCTTCCTGCTGCTGGCCGTGGTCCTGGCGGCGACGGCCGGGGTCCTCCTGGGGCTGCCGGTGCTCCGCCTGCGGGGGGACTATCTCGCCATCGTGACCCTCGGCTTCGGCGAGGTGATCCGCGTGCTGGCCAACAACCTGGACAAGCCGATCAACATCACCAACGGGCCCAAGGGGATCACGCCCATCTCGCGCCCGCCCCTTTTCTTCGCGCCGGCCCTGCGGGCCCTGGGCATCGCCCCGGACCCGAACGCGATCTATCCGCTCTACCTCTACTTCCTCGTCCTCCTGGTGGTGACCGTCACCGTGCTGGCCAACCGCCGCCTGGAAGACTCGCCCATCGGGCGCGCGTGGGAGGCCATCCGCGAGGACGAGACGGCGGCGGTGGCCATGGGCGTCCCGCTGGTCCGGATGAAGCTCATGGCCTTTGCCTGCGGCGCCTCCTTTGCCGGCACGGTGGGCGTGCTCTTCGCCGCCAAGCAGGTCTTCATCAACCCCGAGTCCTTCACCTTCATGGAGTCCATCGGGGTCCTCGCCATGATCATCCTGGGCGGCATGGGCTCCATCCCCGGCGCCATCCTCGGCGCCACCGCGGTGACGGTGCTCAACCTTCAGGTGCTCAAGGGGCTGTCCCTCTGGCTGAACGAGCTCCGCAACGCCGGCGTGACCCTCCTGGGCTACAACCTGGCCAACCTTCCCACCCAACTCGAGCCGGCCAAGTACGAGCGGATGGTCTTCGGCGCGATCCTCATCCTCATGATGATCTTCCGCCCGCAGGGTATCCTTCCTCGCCGGCGGGGGCAGGGCCTCGCCGGTTGGCCTCGCCGGCGGGGGCAGGGCGCCGCCAGCGGGCCCGCGCCCGCGGGGCGGGGGGCGCCGGCCACGCCGCAGGCCGCGGGGGGCGGGGATGCTTGAGGCCCGCCAGGTCAGCAAGCGCTTCGGCGGGCTGGTGGCCGTCAACGCGGTGGACTTCACGCTGGATCCCGGGACCATCAGCAGCATCATCGGCCCCAACGGGGCCGGCAAGACGACCTTCTTCAACCTCCTCACCGGCATGGCCACGCCGGACGCCGGGAGCATCACCTGGGAGGGCGCTCCCCTGGTGGGGCTGCGCCCGGACCAGATCACGGCCCGCGGCGTGTGCCGCACCTTCCAGAACATCCGCCTCTTCGCGGAGATGAGCGTGCTGGAGAATGTCCTGGTGGGAATGCACACGCGGATCCCCCTCGGTCTGGCGGACGCCCTGTTCCGCACGGGGCGCTTCCGGCGGGAGGAGGAGGCGGCGGCCGCGCGCGCGCGCGAGCTGCTGGCCGCGGTGGGGCTGGCGGGGCGGGAGAACGGGCCGGCACGGGGCCTGGCCTACGGCGAGCGGCGGCGGCTGGAGATCGCCCGGGCCCTGGGCTCGCGCCCGCGCCTGCTCCTCCTGGACGAGCCCACGGCCGGCATGAGCCTGGGCGAGGCCGAAAACCTGATGGCGCTGCTGCGCGAGCTGATCCGCGACCTGCGGGTGACCATCCTCCTCATCGAGCACAACATGCGCGTGGTGATGCGGGTGTCGGACCGGGTCACCGTGCTGGACCACGGCGTCAAGATCGCCGAGGGTCCGCCCGCGGCGGTGCAGCGCGACCCCCACGTGATCGAGGCGTACCTGGGCCGGGGGCGCGCCCCGAATGCGGAACGCGGGGTGCGGAGTGCGGAATAGGAAACTCCTCGGGAGGCGGGGTGCCCTGCACTCGGATCGCCCGGCACCGTTCCGTCCTATTCCGCAATCCGCATTCCGTCCTTCGACGGGCTCAGGACGTGCTGAGCTTGTCGAAGCACGCATTCCGCAATGGAGATCGCGTGCTTGAACTGGAGGACCTCCGGGTGGCCTACGGGGAGATCCTGGCCCTGCGGGGCATCACGCTGCGGGTGGGGGAGGGCGAGATCGTTGCGCTCCTCGGCAACAACGGGGCCGGCAAGACGACCACCCTCAAGACCATCTCCGGGCTGCTCCGGCCGGCGGGGGGCGCGATCCGCCTGGCCGGCGAACCGCTGGCGGGCGTGCCGCCGCATGCCATCGCGGCCCGGGGCGTGGCCCACGTTCCCGAGGGCCGCCGCGTCTTCGCCCGGCTCTCGGTGGAGGACAACCTGGCCTTGGGCGCCTACGCGCGGCGGGGCCGGGGCCACGCCGACGATCTGGACCGCGTCTTCGCGCTCTTCCCGCACCTGCGCGAGCGGCGGGATCAGCTGGCCGGCACGCTCTCGGGGGGCGAGCAGCAGATGCTGGCCATCGCCCGCGGCCTGATGTCGCGCCCCCGCATCCTGCTCCTGGACGAACCGTCCATGGGCCTGGCGCCCCTGGTGGTGGAGCAGATCTTCGAGACCATTCGGGAGATCAACCGCGGCGGCACCACGGTGCTCCTGGTGGAACAGAACGCCACCATGGCCCTGGAGATCGCGGCCCGCGCCTACGTCCTGGAGGGGGGCGCCATCGCCCTGCAGGGATCGGCCCAGGACCTGCGCGCCGATGAGGGGGTGCGGAGGGCCTACCTGGGCGCATCCTGAGGGCCGGGAGGGCGGGGGCGGGCAGGCAGCGGAATCGCCGGTGGGGATCTGCGATCGTCGCTGCCGTGTGGCGGTCCCGAAGGGTGACACCGGCGTGCCCTGACCCCGGGGAGGCGGCCGGCGGAGGTCTGGCCATCGAGCACCGAGCGTCGCCCAACGACCATCCGGAGGGACCCAGGGTCCTGCGCGTAGACCCCGCGGCCCCGAACCCCGCGGCCGTGGCCGCGGCCGTGGGCGCGCTCCGCGGCGGAGGCCTCGTGGGCTTCCCCACGGATACCTTGTATGCCCTGGGGGCCGACCCGTTCCGG